>JALRJW010000261.1 GCA_023268955.1 Aliarcobacter sp.
TCATACACTCATTACAAAAAGCATTAATGAGGCTGGAAATTATGTCGGTATAATGCCAGCACAGAACCAAAAAGATTGGGCAAAATCTTCAGTCTTTATCAAACAAAGGAAATTAAAATGAGCAATGAATTTTCAGACATACTAAAACATTTGCCACATAGACATCCATTTTTGTTTGTCGATAAAATTGTTTCAGTGGAATTAGGAGAGCGCATTCACGCACAAAAAAATGTTTCAATTAATGAAGATTTTTTTAATGGCCATTTTCCTAATAAGCCAGTCATGCCGGGTGTTTTAATTATTGAAGCTCTTGCGCAAGCTGCAGGCATTTTAGGGTTCATGACTATGGGCAAGACTCCTGAAGAGGGTAGTATTTATTATTTTGCTGGTGCTGATAAAGTAAGATTTAAGAATCCGGTGAGCCCTGGTGAAATTATTGATTTACATGCAAGTATTAGATCTGAAAAAAGAGGGATTTGGAAATTTGATTGTAAGGCTGAAGCAGGCGGAAGGAATGTTTGTGAGGCATCCATACTTTGTGCTGACCGACCTAAGTAAATATGGCTGACTCTGTAATTGACTCCTCTGCAAAAATTGATCAATCGGTCAAAATTGGTCCCTTTTGCGTCATTGGACCTGATGTCGAAATAGGTCCTAATTGCATTCTTCATTCTCACGTTGTTATCAAGGGACCAGCCAAGATCAGCGAAGGGAATGTTTTTTATCAATTTTCTACTATTGGGGAAGATACTCCTGATAAAAAATATCATGGCGAACCAACTACCTTAGAAATTGGTAAAAATAATATTTTTCGAGAGGGAGTTACAGTTCACCGCGGTACAGTTCAGGACAAATCTAAGACAGTTATCGGTGATGGAAATTTATTTATGGCTTACTCTCATATTGCCCATGATTGCGTGGTTGGCAATGAAAATGTATTTGCAAATACTGCAGGATTAGCTGGACATGTCACAGTTGGAAATAATGTAATTCTTGGTGCCGTAACCCTAGTTCATCAATTCTGCTCTTTAGGAGACTATTCATTCACAGGTTTGAATACATTAATTACTATGGATGTACCGGCATTTGTTAAAGTTGCAGCCAATCCAGCTAGACCAATAGGCCTAAATACAGTTGGAATGCAGCGAAATAATTTTGATAATGAGTCCGTTAATTTGGTTAAAAAAGCCTACCGCATTATCTATAGAAAAGGCTACTCTCTCGAAGACGCGGTGAAAAAATTACATGCATTGAATCAAGATAATAATCCCGCGCTTACCACTTTTATTTCCTCGGTTGAAAGATCTCAAAGAGGCTTACTGCGATAGGTGTCAAAAAAGAAAATAACATACCATCATGCCCCATCGCAATACCATCATCTACACCAATTGTATTAAATTCAAATGGAACACAACCATTTTTTCTAATTTCATCTTTAATGATTTCCCCTACTTTATTTAAAAAGTAGTGTCCAGGAATTAATTCAATAAAAGAGTTAGCAACTCCAATGAATGGTTTCTCAAAATCTTCATCTTTTAAACCTGTAGCTCTTAATAAAGACCTGTGAGGTGTTCTTGAATGACCTTTTTTTACTTCATCACTTCTCAATTTATATCCTTTTATAACTTCTATAATTTTCAAGATTATACATTTTTTGGTGTTTTATTTCTATTAAAGACAAATTTTTAAAAGAAATTTCAAAATTTGTAAAAAAACTCTTGACAAATATTTTAAATTCTATTATACTTCCAGTCCAATTTAAGTGATACCACTTAGATTTCATTCCATTGTTTGTGCGAGTGTGGCGGAATAGGTAGACGCGCGGGACTTAAAATCCCGTTCCGGTTTCGGAGTGTGAGTTCGATTCTCACCATTCGCACCATCTTTTTTTTTGTTGTAGAGAGTTGCCAGAGTTGGTCGAATGGACCGGTTTTGAAAACCGGCGAGGTTCACGCCTCCGAGGGTTCGAATCCCTTGCTCTCTGCCACTTTCATATGCAAAATCATTTTAACCTTATCGCTTCAAAAATGATTTAACCTTGCTGGAGGTATAGCAAAGTTGGTAATGCACCTGATTGCAAATCAGATATTCATCGGTTCGAGTCCGGTTACCTCCTCCACTTTATAATCTCAACAATTTAAAAAATTCATACTTTTTTTTGAAAATTTAATGTAAATTTGTCATTCTAAAATATGCATTTATAATTTGAATTAAGATTAAAAGCATATTAAAAAAAAGGAATACTATGGCAGATTTAATTAACGGTACTGTTAAATGGTTTGATAGTGAAAAAGGTTTTGGTTTTATCTCTCAAGATAATGGTGGTAAAGATGTTTTTGTTCATTTTAGACAAGTTAATTCAACTGGTTACGGAAGAGTTACATTAAATGAAGGACAAAAAGTTACTTTCACTACATCTGAAGGACCAAAAGGTTTACAAGCTGAGAATGTAACAGCGTTATAAGATAAAGAACAGATATTCTGTTCTTTATTTAATCAATCTTAATTTAACTTTTTTAAGATTTCTATTAATTGATTTGAAACAGTTAATAAATCTTGAGATGCATTTAGCGTAGATTGCGCATCATTTTGTGAATCTTCTGCATTAGTTGATAAATTAGATATATTTGAAACAATATGATTTATATCTTTTGTAGATTCGCTTGTAATATGAGAAATTTCATTCGCAAAATTCTTCTGTTGAATAATTGAATCTGAAATATTAACTGACATTTCTCTCATATTAGAAATTGTTCCATCTATCTTATTAATTGAATCTAATGAATCTTTAACTTGAAATTGAATATCTTCAACCATTTGAGTTATCTCTTTAGCTGCTTCATTAGATCTAGTTGCAAGATTTCTAACCTCTGATGCTACAACAGCAAAACCTTTTCCAGCTTCACCTGCAGTTGCTGCTTCAACAGCAGCATTTAAAGACAAGATATTTGTTTGAAAAGCAATTTGAGAAATAATTTGAATTGTTTGTCCAATTTTCTGAGATTGTGCATCTAGATTATTAATAGAGCTACTTGTACTTTTTGATTGATTACTAACTAACTGAGCTATATTTTTTGCTTCTGAAGAAATAGTAGAAATTTCTATCATTGAATTGTGCATATGATCAGTTTTAGAATCAATATCAATAACACCTTCACTAATAATATTTATTGAATTTGAAACTTCTTGAGAACTTTTCGTTGTTTCTTTTGCTCTTTTTGTCATATTCATAGAAGTTTTCAATAAATAATCTAGTGAATTTTTAAAATCTGAAACTTTGCTTTCTATATCGAAAAATAAGTTCTTCTTGAATGTAATATCAGTTGCATATTTAACAACTTTAACAGGTTTATTATCTAAATCCATAATTGGATTATATGTTGCTTGAATCCATATATTTTTTGAGTTTTTACCTAGTCTAAGATATTCTCCTGCATCATGTTTTCCTTTTTTTAGTTTTTCCCAAAACTTAACATATTCTATAGAATTCTTGTAAGAATTAGTACAAAAAATACTATGATGTTTTCCAACTATTTCATCTAAATGATATCCCATCGTATTTAAAAAGTTATCATTTGCATGGAGTATATTACCATCCATATCAAATTCTATTATTGCATGAGACTTATGAATTGCCTCTATTTGACCCTGATAATATAAATTTTGCAGCTTGTTTTCTGTAATGTCTTGAGCTAATTTTACAATTTTGTAAACTTTACCTAATTTATTTTTAATGGGATTATATGTAGCTTGAATAAAAATAGAAGATTTGTCTTTTTTTATTCTTTTAAACTCTGAACTTTGAACTTTTCCATCTTTTAATTCATTCCAGAATTTCTTATAATCTTCACTATTTGAATATTTATTATCACAAAAAATTCTATGGTGTTTTCCTATTATTTCATTAGATTGATAACCAAAAGTATTTAGGAAATTATTATTAGCTTCCAAAATTGTCCCATCAGGTTTAAAAGAAATTATAGAGTAATGTTCACTTAATGCCTGAAACTGTGATTTTTGATCTTTAGATTGAGAAAAATTTAAAAACATTAATGATTTACCTTATAATTATAGATATACAATCATATCAACTATTTACTAAATTATATATCTATTATAAGAAATTTAATTTCTTTTTTGATAATTTTATTATATATTTAATAATTTTATAATCTTCTTAATTATATAATTACTAAATTTTATATGGAGATTTACATGTGCATCAATAGTTTAGATTTTTCTAAATTAGAACTAATACATTATACTTACAATGAGGAAGAAAAAAAACTTATATTAAAAAATAAGAGTGTAAGTACCCACTATATTTCTATGGAACAAATTAAAATATATGATTATTTAAGAGAAAATAATTATGATCTATTTATTGACTCATCAAATACCATTAATATTAAACAAGATAATTAATATATTTTTGTAAGGTTTTATTAATAAATACATTCTTTTTACACTTCTTTTATGTAAAATCATAAAAATTTACATAAAAGGAAACACATGAACTTTCAAACAGCAGATTTATGTGATGACAATCAAAACAAAAAATTACAAGTTTTACCAGCAAAATTTAAAAACTATGGTGGATTAAAGAAATTTAGCGGACAAGTTGTAACTGTTAAACTAAACAAATCAAATTTCACTCTTTTAGAAATTTTAAGGGATGAACAAGGAGATGGAAAAATAGCTGTGGTGGATAACTCAGAACAATTTTGGGGTGTAGTAGGGGATAGACTTTTAGGTTATGCTAAGAAAAATAATTGGAAAGCAATTATCTTAAATGGTTATGTAAGAGATACCGATGAAACGTGTAAAATTGACGTTGGATTATATGCAGTTGGAACGTGCCCACTAAGAAATTTTGAAGAAACAGAAGCTAAAAGAAACATTATTTTAGATTTTGATGGAATAATAATTAGACCTGGTGATTACGTTTATGCTGATAATGATGGAATAATAATTTCTAAAGAGAAACTTTCTTAAAAATTATAGTAAAATGTTGTCTTTATTTTTACATTAGGATTTTTCATGAAAATGAAAAAATTAAAAAAAGAAGTATCACAAAATTTAATTAATAATTTAGAAGATTTTGATACTTTTTTAGACACATTAAAACAACTTATTAGAATACCATCAGTTACTGGTTATGAACATCCTTTTTTTCTTTCTTTAAAGAGAGAATTAGATGAATTAGGAATTAAAACGACATATTATGATGGACTTTTAGTTGCTCAAGGTAATAATCCATCTAATGGAATGATTAGTGCACATATTGATAGACATGGTCTTATTTGTACAGGTCCAAATGAATTTCAGTTTGCAGCATTTTTAGCAAAAAATAAAAGTGATTTAAAAGGTAACTCTGTTTCTGAACAAACTTTCCAACAAATCACTTCAAGATTTTTAAATCAAGATGTTCAAGCTTATGAACCTTGGTCTGGAAGCTATTTAGGTATAGGTAAAATATCAAATGTTTACATGAAAGAAGAAGTTAAAAACTTATTCTTTGAAGTAGATGGATTAAGTCACTTAATGCCTGGAACTCCAGTTGCCTTCGTGGATAAATTAAATATTAATGACAATTTGATTTCTGCCCAACTTGATAACGTAATTTCAGCGGCAATCATAATTTACTTATATCAAAAAGGATATCAAGGAACAGCATTCTTCACAGCACAAGAAGAAGCGGGAAGAAGTTGGAGATTTATTTATGAATGGTTTAAAAAGAACAATCTTTCAACTACTGAATTACTTGTTTTAGATACTAGTCCATACGGAACTAGACAAGAAGCAGATTCACAAGATATAGTTTTAAGAAATAGAGATGCAAATGCAAGATTTAGATCTCCTCTTTTAAAAACATTAAAAAATCTTTGTCATAAACATAATATAAATTACTCTTGCAAAGATATTTATATCCAAGAAAAAAACAAGAAATTAAGGGAAGAGAATAAACCTTTAATGTCTTTAGGAAGTACAGAATTAGGTAGAATAGTTAAAGAATCAAAAAACGATATTCAAGGATCTACCCTTCAAATACCTACAACTGGTTATCATACTGTAGAAGAAACAGCAAATGAAAAATCAGTAAAAACAATGCTTTACATACTAAAAAATATGTACATAAAATAAATTATCTATCCAATAGAATTTTTCTATTGGATAATCTCTTCACTATTTAACTCTTGAAATTCACTTGTTACAATAGCGTTTTCATTAAAGTATTCTATTTTATTTTCAGCCGTTTCAAGATTTTTGAATTTTGCAATATGAAAAACAGCATCCCCTTCTTGAATTAAGGGTATTTGTGACTTTCCTATAATAATCCCATCAAAAGGCGACAAGATTTCTGTAAAACCATCACCTAAAGGCTCATCAATATAGGCAATTACTTCATTTTCTTCAACAGTATCTCCCAAGGCCTTTATTGTTCTAAGAATCCCACTTTCAGCACCTCTAATCCAAGAACTACTCTTAACAACTATTGGTAATTTAGTTTTTTGCTTAGTATTTGTTGGAATCATTCCAACTTCTCTTAAAACATTAATTATACCTTTTACTCCAATTCTAATTGAAGTTTCATCAAACCTTAGTGCTTCTCCTGCTTCATAAAGCAAAATAGGAATCCCAACAGCTTCAGCTTCAGCTCTTAAAGAACCATCTCTTAAACCAGAATGAAGCATTAAAGGTGCTTGAAAAACTTTTGCAAGATTATAAGTATATGCATTATTTAGATTTGTTCTAACTTGAGGTAAATTAGATTTATGAATAGCTGCTGTATGCAAATCAATTCCTAAATCACATTTTAAAACGATTTCATCAAAGAAAGCTTTAGCAATTCTACTTGCTAAACTTCCTTTACTAGTTCCAGGGAAAGATCTGTTTAAGTCTCTTCTATCAGGAGTATATCTTGAAAGTGTCATAACACCGTAAGAGTTAACAATAGGAACTAAAATCAATGTTCCTTTTAGTTTTTTTAAAATATTTAGCTTTCCAACCCTTCTGATTATTTCAATGCCATTTAATTCATCTCCATGAATTGCAGCACTAATAAACATTGTTGGACCACTTCTTCTTCCTCTAATTACACGAACAGGAATATTTGTAGAAGTGTGATAAAGCTTAGGTAATTCTAGATTAATTGTTTTATCTTCACCTTTTTTTATTGATTCACCTAATAAAACAAAATTATCCAACTACGCTCCTATATTATCTTTTTTAATTTTTCTTTTTTTCTTGCTTTCTTCTTCTGAAACAGAAGATGGTTTTGCATTTTTCTCAATATAATCCATAATTTTACCTGCAATATCGATACCAGTAGATTTTTCAATTCCTTCTAAACCAGGACTTGAATTAACTTCCATTACAAGAGGCCCTCTTTTTGATGGAATCATATCAACTCCACAAACACCAAGCCCCATAGCTTTTGCAGCATCTATTGCTGTTTTTTTCTCTTTTCTATTTAATTTATAAGCTGTAGCACTTCCACCTTGATGAAGGTTAGATCTAAAATCACCTTCAGCACCTTGTCTTTTCATAGCACCAACAACTTCTCCATCTACTACAAAAGCTCTGATATCAGCACCACCGGCTTCTTCAATAAACTCTTGAACAAGTAAATTTACTTCCATTCCATAAAAAGCATCAAGAACTGATTTAGCAGCTTTTTCACTATCAACTAAAACAACTCCAACACCCTGAGTACCTTCTAATATTTTTAACACTAATGGTGCACCACCACTTAATTCTATTACATCTTTTGCATTTGATTTATTAGAAGCGAAAACTGTTCTTGGCATATCAACACCATATCTTGATAAAACTTGAAGACTTCTAAGTTTATCTCTACTTCTAGTAATCGCTAAATTCCCAGATGTTGAAAAAACTTCCATCATTTCAAAGTGTCTAACCATAGCAGCACCATAAAAAGTTCTACTAGCTCCAATTCTTGGGATAATAGCATCAGGAGTTGGTAAAATTTTTCCTAGATAGTTTACAACTAACTCCCCTTTCATAATCTCGATAGTACATTTTAAGTAGTCAATTACTCTAACTTCCCAACCTCTTTGTTCTGCAGCTTCAACTAATCTACTAGTTGAATAAAGACTCTTATTCCTAGATAAAATATATACTCTCATTTATTTGTTAATCCTAAATTCTTCACTTAAATACTCTTTTGAAACATCAACTAAAAATTTATTTGCCATAAATTTTCTTCCAATCAACATTGGAAACTTCATATCTGATCTATCAGTTAAAGAAACAACACTTTCATATCTATTTCCCATAAAATCTACTATTACTTTAACTGAAGGTCTTCTTTGAATTTGCCCATTTGAACTTCTTACTTTTTTGATTTTATAAACAGGTAGTGTAATTTTTCTTCCATGATACGCTTCATGTATTTCATCCAATAATCGAAAAGTAACCATATTATCTTTAATTTGGATTTCGTCGCAGTGAATAGCATTTGAGTCTGCACCAGTATCAATTTTAGCATCTAGATTATAAAGATCTAAATTTATAATTGAAATTATCTCTTTGCAGCCAATAATTTGTTTTTCCATAAGTACTACTTTTAAATAAAATATGTACTATATTATATAATAATTTTGGGTTTATGTGATTATAGAATTTAGTTTTTATTTATCATTGCTATTTGAAAGTGCCTTTTTAAGGTCAGCATTCATTTTCTGATGTTGAGAAATTTGGTCAGTTATACTTGGTCTTGAAAAGACTCTTACAACTAATATTATGATTATTATTAAAATAACAATTGCAGCTAAACCATAAAGTATATACTCAAAATTTATATATTTTGATATAAAACTCTCTTCTTTCTTAATTATAACCGGCTCACTAATATCATTTTGTTCAATTTTTGTTTCTTTTACTATTAATGTTGAATTATCTGCTTCATAATTATTTTCAACTATAGGTTTTAGTTGACTTGTAATCTCATCCTCTTTTGATTCTTGTATGTCTTGAACAACTACATCACTTTGTTTTTGGATTCCTTCATTATTAGTTTTGATTTCTTCAACTATTATATTTTCAACTACTGATTTAGCATCGAAACTTTCAATAGGTATGTTTAGTTCATCCGTACTAATAAATCTCATTACAACGTAACCATTATCGATTTTATACCAAGTACCTTTGTTTTTAGTTTTTACAATTGCATAAATATTTATAATTTGATTCTTTCTTAATATATAGGTTACTTTACTTTCAAAATCAGGAATTAATCTAACGTTTACATCTTGTTTAACAGAACCTTTATAGGCACTATTTGCAAAAAGATCAATAGTAAGTATCAAAGATAAAAGAATTAATTTAAGAAAGAGAATTGGATGCATTATTAAATTCCTAAAAAATAATTTTTTAAGAATACATTAATAAAAGTTATATATAGTTTAAAGGAGAAGAAATCAATCTTCTTCTACTTGAGAATCATTAAAGTCATGTAAATCCTTAAATAAATAAGCTTCAATTATTTCATCAATACTCTTTTGAAATGGTGCAATTAAAACAGCGATACCTTCATCTAAAAATGGCCAAACAAACTCTTTATCATTTATAACAACCAATTCATCGATCCATTCTAAAACATCTTCTCTTCTATCGTAAAATTCAACTTCGCAGATTTTACCTTCATCAAGTCTAACTAAAGCCCAAGCTTTATTTTCTTCTATTGAAGAGATTATACACTCATCTCTATTTTTACTATCAACTGGTATTAAAATAGTCATTTAATTAACCTTTTTTGCCTTTTTAATTTTAATTATCATTTTGAAAAATGATACAATTTTTTATCTTAATTCATATACTCTTTTTCATACCATTTAGAAAATACAAAAAGCGAATATAAGTGTTGCTTGAACTTTCTAGATTTTGCTAATTCATAAATATGTTTTATATAATCATCATTAAACAAATTTGTTTGTCTATTTACTCTTAAAATTGTTTCTAAAATAGAGTCTTTATACTCTTCTTGCAACCATTCATTAAAGGGTGAATTAAAACCTTTTTTTGTTCTATTTATAATTTGCACTGGGATATATTTACTTGCAATTTTTTTAAGTAGATATTTATTTGTATTTCCAACTTTAATATTTGAGTCAACACTAAACATATAATTTACTAAATTAAAATCTAAAAATGGTGTTCTTACTTCTAATGAATTTCTCATAGAAATTCTATCAACTTTAGATAATAGTCCATCACCAAGCCATATTTTCAAATCTATATAACTCATCCAATCAACTGGATCGTTTTTAGGTTTTTCACTTTTAAAAGAGGGCACTTTTTTAAATAATCTTTTCTTTTGAATTTCTGTGTATATCTCACCAAAGCTGTTGTAAAGTGTCTCTTTTTTAACAATTCTTCTTAAATATTCACTCTCTTTAGTATTGTTTTGCAAAGCGGAAATAATATCATCTAAAAATGAAACTTGAGAAGTCATTAAAGACTTCTCGAATTCATAATAGTTAAGAAATTTTGCATAGTTATCATAACCTAGAAAAATCTCATCACTTCCTTCACCAGATAAAACAGTTTTAATACCATCTTTGTGAATTTTTCTTGTTAAGATATTTAAAGGAACAGCTGCGCTATCACCGTGTGGCTCTTCTAAAGCCCCTAATGTATCTTCAAAATAATCAATAAAATCTTTTTTACCAATAACAATTGGATTATGATTTGAATTTATATGTTTTGCTGTAATATCCGCATAATCTAATTCACAATAATTTTTATATTCATCATAACCAATAGAATATGTATTAATTTTTTTATTTGATATTTTAGTGTAGAGTGCAGAAATAAGTGAACTATCAATTCCACCACTAAGTAAACTAGCTACTTCAACATCTCCCACAAGTCTAGTTTCAACGCTTTTAACCTTGTCAAAAATGCGAAGCATGAAAATCATTCTACTTTTTGTATTGGTACGATGAAATACCTGTTAAATGTATAGGTTTTTTCTGAACCCAAAAAGAATTAAATATGTTACAGATGAATCAAAAAAAATGTTATCTAATTTGCCTGATCCTTATGATAGTTGGTTGGGATTTAGACCGACCCT
>JALRJW010000293.1 GCA_023268955.1 Aliarcobacter sp.
TTTATTAATAATATTAAATTTAATATTAATATATTTATTTAAATATTAAATTTAATTCTTCAAAAAATGAAATCATTTCAGTTGAAGCATCAAAATCATCATCTGTTGCTGTTTTATTATCAATTAATACTTTTAATTCATCTATATAACTTTGTGATTCAGGAATCATTGTATTGATAATTAATTCTTTTAAATCTGTTTTTATGTTGTGATCGTGCATTTATACCTCAAGTTTATTTTTTATTAATTTTTGGGATTATATTACAATAAGTTTTACTCTTGCATTATAATTCCAGCAAATCTACCGCAAGTTTTATCATTTCTATATGAAAAATATGGTTTGTTTGAACATTTTGTGCAAATAGATGATATTTCAATATCTTCAACACCTATATCATTTAAAAGTTTTTTATTTATTCCTTGCAAGTCGATATATCTATTTGATGCAAACTCTTTTCCAAAACTTGTTTTTACTATATTTTCTAACTCTTCATTTACTTCATAACAACATTTTTGAATACTTGGACCTAAAATCACTTTTATATCTTTTGCTTTACAATCAAATTTTTCTATCATTTTATTTGCTGTAATTTGAGCTATTTTTAAAAAAGTACAGTTTCTTCCAGCGTGAACTGCTGCTATTACACCTTTTTTTTCATCATACATTAAAATAGGAATGCAATCTGCAACCATAACCATAAGTGGTAGATTTTTGCATGCAGTTATTATTCCATCTGCATCTTCTATTAGTTTTGGTGAATTTTCATCTACTATTTCAACATTGTTTCCATGAACTTGATTCATATAAACTAAATCTTCATTTTTATAGCTTAGTTTTATTGCTAAATTTTTTCTATTTTTATCTACATTTTCTTTAATATCATTTACATGATAGGCTAAATTTCCATGATTTGTATTTGTAAAATAGTGTTTTATATTGTTCATTATCAATCTTTTTTAACTCTTTTAATTTCTATTTCTAATGCTTTTGCTATAATCTACCCAAAAATTCTTTAAGGAACTAAATTTTGAATAGATTTGATGAAGCAGCTAAATCTTGGGACTCAAAACCTTCAAGCGTAGCCATAGCAAAAACAAGTGTTGACAATATAAATGAAATAATAGATGTAAAAGACAATTTTAAAATACTTGATTATGGATGTGGAACAGGACTTATAGCTTTTGGGCTTAGCAATGCTCACCATGAAGTTGTTGGAATGGACTATTCAATAGGAATGGTTGAAAAGTTTAATGAAAAAGCAGCACAGCTTAACTACAAAAATGTTAAAGCTATTCAACACAATATAAATGAAGAAGATTTACCAAAAAATGAGTTTGATTTAATAGCAACCTCAATGACTCTGCATCATATTCTTGATACTAATATGTTTATTAGAAAATGCAAAGAGTCTTTGAAAGTTGGTGGATATTTATGCATAAATGACTTAGTAACTGAAGATGGAACTTTCCATAAAAAACACAATAATGACGGTGTGGAGCATTTTGGTTTTGATATAGCTGAATTATCACAAATCATTGAAAATCATGGCTTTGATATTATTGAAGCAAGAGTTATACATAACGATTTTAGAAATGACAGAGATTACCCTATTTTCCAAATTATTGCAAAACTTACAACTAAAAATCTTATAGCTATTTTTGGAAATCCAGTAGCTCATTCAAAATCACCACAAATGCAAAATGCTGGATTAAAACACATAAATTTTGATGCAAAATATATTAAACATCACCTTGAAAATGGTGAAACTATAAAAGATGTATTTAATCAAAATGAATATATTGGAGCAAATATTATCAGATATTTCGAGTTCAACTTTGTCATCCTCTAGAACCCTAGCAACTTTTCCAATAAGACCACCTGCAGCAACAACCATATCCCCTCTTGCAACAGCTTCAACCATAGCTTTATGCTCTTTT
>JALRJW010000036.1 GCA_023268955.1 Aliarcobacter sp.
ACGGCTTCTGCCACCTCTGTTGCATTTGCAACATCGACCCGCAGAAAATTCGCCCCAACCTCTGCGGCATAGGCTTCGCCCAGATCTTGGTTCATGTCGAAAATTGTGACATGTGCACCCTTTTCGCGTAATGCTTTGAATCAAGCAACCTTGCCTTATATTTTAGAGCTGGCAAATAAGGGAATAGACAAAGCACTAGCGGAGAACAAACACCTTATGAATGGCCTGAACATTCAAGCCGGAGAAATTATCCATCCTGCAATTAAAGAAGCTTTAGAAAAAGCATTAGCAAGTGGAAAATATGATGCTGTATGTTGTGTAGGTGCTGTAATTAGAGGTGCTACTCCACACTTTGATTATATTAGTGCTGAAGCTACAAAAGGTATTGCAACAGTTGCTTTAAAATATGGAAAACCTGTATCAAACGGTGTTTTAACTACTGATACTATTGAGCAAGCTATTGAAAGAGCTGGTTCTAAAGTTGGAAATAAAGGTGCTGAAGCAATGGTAACTATTATTGAGATGTTAGATTTATATTCTGAGATGGCTAAATAATGGCAACAAGAACGCAAGCTAGAGAATCTGTAATTGGTCTGCTTTATGCCTATGATTTAGGTAATGAAGGTATTGTTAAATTTGTTGATGAAATTTTAGAAGATAAAAAAATCAGAAATAAACAAAAAGATTTTGCTTTAGGTTTATTCAATGGTGTAGTTGAAAATATTGAGAAAATTGATGAACAAATTATATCTCTATTAACTCAAGGTGGGATTAATGATATTGGTTCTGTTGAAAAATCAATTTTAAGATTAGCTGTTTATGAAATTTTATTTACAAGTTTAGATAAACCTGTTGTAATAAATGAAGCTATTGAATTATCTAAAAAACTAGCAAGTGATGGTGCCCCTAAATTTATGAATGGTTTACTAGATAATATCGAGGTTAAGTAATATGTCAAATGCTATGAAACTTTGTGTATCTTTGGATTTACCATCAGCTAAAGAAAATCTTGAATTAGTACAAAAAATCAAAGATTATGATGTTTGGTTGAAAGTAGGATTTAGATCTTATATTAGAGATGGTAAAAAGTTTTTAGAGGATTTAAAAGCTATTAATCCAAACTTTAAAATATTTTTAGATTTAAAGCTTTATGATATTCCTAATACTATGGCAGATGCTGCTCAAGAAATAGCTCAATTTGGACTTGTAGATATGTTTAATGTTCATGCAAGTGCAGGAAGAAAAGCCATGAAAACTGTTATGGATAGAATTAAAGATATTCCAAATAAACCTTTGGTTTTAGCAGTTACAGCTCTTACTTCATTTGATAATGAAGCATTTAAAGCTGTATATAATGAAGATATTGAAACTAAAGCTACAAAATTTGCTGTTGATACTTATGAGTCTGGTATTGATGGTGTTGTTTGTTCTGCTTTTGAAAGTTTAGATATAAAAAACAATACTTCTGAAAATTTTGTAACACTTTGTCCTGGAATTAGACCTTTTGGTGAAGATGCTGGTGACCAAGAAAGAGTTGCTGATATTCCTTTTTCCAAAGAAAACAAAGTAGATTTTATTGTAGTTGGTAGACCAATTTACAAAGCTGAAAATCCCGAATTTATAGTAAAAAGAATTTTAGAAAATTTATAAAAAAGCACTGAAAATTAAGTGCTTTTTAAGTACTGCATATATATAATTCACTTCCTAATTTAATACATTATTTTAGATGGACAGATGGGTGAGTTGGCTGAAACCACCTCCCTGCTAAGGAGACGTACTGGCAACGGTACCGAGGGTTCGAATCCCTCTCTGTCCGCCACTGTTTTTTATTGGGCCTATAGCTCAGTTGGTTAGAGCACTCCGCTCATAACGGAGTGGTCCTGTGTTCGAGTCACAGTAGGCCCACCACTTTTACAAAATTTCTTAATACTTTTCTCAAATTTAAAATTATTTCAAATATTTTTAAGATATTTAAACTTTATTTACAACAACCACTACCGCAACATTTTAAAGATTTAGGTTCTTCTTCACTAAATGTAATTATAAAATTATTAAAGATTTTTTTTATTTCAAAGTTATGTTTAGAACAAAATTCACTATTCATTCTATTTTTAAGTGTTATTGCTTCTTTTGTAACATCATCAAGCAATTCAAAAAATTGTTGATTTTTTAGTCCACTTAATTTAAAACATTCGCATTCATTTACTACAGTTAATTTATACATAATTTAATACTTTTTTAATTTAGGATAACTAATATAATCTTAAAGAAAGACTCTAAACTATTTTCAATTGTAAAAATAAAAATTCTTTATTTATATTTGAAAAATTAAGAACAATTTAATATTACTTTATATATACTTCCATTCCTTTAAAGCAAGATTAACTTGTTTTAATGCGGGAGTAGCTCAGTTGGCTAGAGCTTCTGCCTTCCAAGCAGATTGTCGCGAGTTCGAGTCTCGTCTCCCGCTCCACTTTATTTATCGCGGAATAGAGCAGCCAGGTAGCTCGTCGGGCTCATAACCCGAAGGTCACA
>JALRJW010000125.1 GCA_023268955.1 Aliarcobacter sp.
TTAGATCAACCTCAAAAAGTATAAACTTAACAGATGAGGTTATAAAGTTAGAAGATAATGAAAATAGGCCTGTATTAAGACCAAGATTAGTTTTATAAATTTACGATTTCTTCAACTAAAAATTGAGGGTTAGTTTTACCTCTAAATTCATTTTTACCTACAGAAACTATTAAATTTAACGATTCAGGCAATTGGGTGTTATTATCGTTGAATTTGATAGCCTCAAATACAAATCCATTACTATTTAATGTAAGTTTTAGATGATTTTTTTCTTTACCTAAAAGGTCATATTTAATTAAATTTGCATTTGATATATTGAAAATTGGTTTTAAATTTTCTAGACCATAAGGTTCAAAACTATCAAGAATTTCTAAAAATTCTAAATCAACACTACTTACATCTAATTCCCCTAAAATTTTAGGGTTAATATATAAATCTTCTTCACAATTAATTAATTGATCATTTATAATTTTTCTAAACTCTTCAAGATTCTCTTCTTTTAGAGATAATCCAGCAGCATTTTTATGCCCACCAAATCCTAACAATAGATGTGAAGCCTTTGAAATAATAGTATGCAGATTAATGTTTGCATTTGCTCGAGCACTACCTTTTGCAATACCATTATTTACAGAAAAAACAATTGCAGGTTTTTTGAAACTATTGCAGATTTTTGATGCAACAATTCCAATCACACCCTCATGCCAATCTTCACCCCAAACAACAATTGCATGGTCATTTTCATTTGAAACAGCTTTTGCTTGATTAAATATCTGTTCTTGAAGCGTTTTTCTATAATTGTTTAATTCTTCAAGCATTTGTAATGTATTTGCTGCTTCAAAAGAGCTTTTAGCTAGTAAAAAGTCTAAAGCTAAAGAAGCATCGTCCATTCTTCCAGCACTATTTAGTTTAGGGGCAATCATAAAACCAATATCATCTGAAGCTACATTTGATTTTTGCATAATTTCATTTAGTTTTTTTAGAGACTCTCTATTTGAGTTTTTAAGTCTTACTAAACCTTGCTTTACCATTGTATAATTTAGTTTGGTCATAGGCATCATATCAGCTATAATTGCAATACAAAGTAAATCTAGAAAATCACCCATATTAACTTTTAAATTCATCTCTTTTTTGATTGCTGCACATAAATACCAAGCAACTTGAGCACCACAAATATCTTTGAACTCAAAGGTGCAATCATCTTGTTTTGGATTTACAATAGCTAAAGCAGTTGGTAATTTTTCACCAACTGTATGGTGGTCAGTGATAATTAAATCAACGCCTTTTTCATTTAATTTTTGTGAAGCATTAACAGCACTTATTCCATTATCAACAGTTATAACAAGGCCACTATCAATTAAATCAACGATTTTTTCAGATAATCCATATCCATGTTCAAATCTATTTGGAATAATATGTTTAACTTTGTAGTTTATTTTTTCAAAGAAGTCTAACATTATAGATGTTGAAACAACTCCATCAACATCATAATCACCAACAATTGTTATTGGTTCATTATTTAAAATTGCAGATTTTATTCTAGTAGTAGCTTTTTTTATATCTTTAAAACTATCAGGACTAGGAATATCAGCTAGTTTTGTGTAAGGATTTCCTTGATGTCTAGCTGATAAAAGTTCAAAAAGTCTTGTCTTTGTAATTTTAGACATTAGTCTTGTTTGTTAGCTTGATTTACAAATTCTAAAATTATAGGGTTTGGTGTTTCTAAATGCGATGTAAATTCAGGGTGGAATTGAACACCTACAAACCAAGGATGATCTTTGATTTCAACAGCTTCAATTAATCCATTTGATTGACCAGATACAATCATTCCTGCTTCCTCTAATTTCTCTTTGTAAGCTGGATTTGCTTCATATCTGTGTCTATGTCTTTCATAGTAAACTTCAGCATTTCCATAAGCTTTTTGAAGATTTGTTCCTTTTAAAGGTTCAAATGGATACTCACCTAATCTCATAGTTCCACCCATAGGCGATTCATGAGTTCTTAATTGTTTATTTCCACTTTGGTCAATAAATTCATCAATTAAATAAATTACAGGATTTGTTGTATCTTTATCAAATTCGATAGAGTTAGCATCTTCAAGACCTAATACATTTCTGCAGTATTCAACAATTGATAATTGCATACCTAAACAAATACCTAAATAAGGGATTTTATTCTCTCTAGCGTATTTAATAGCTTCAAGTTTACCTTCAACACCTCTGTGTCCAAATCCACCTGCAACTAAAATACCATCAGCATTACCAATAATATCATAAGCTCCAACATCTTCAATTCTTTCTGAATCACACCATGTGATGTTGATTTTTGTGTTTAAATGTGCACCTGAGTGAATTAATGCTTCAATTAATGATTTGTATGACTCTTTTAAATCTAAATATTTACCTACAAATGCAATTGTTACTTCATCTTTAGGAACTAAGATATTTTTAACTAAAGTATCCCATTTTTCCATATTTGGTTTGATTTTGATGTTAAAGTGATTAGATAAAGGATTTAAAATTCCTTCTTTTATAAAATGCAATGGAACTTGATAAATAGATTGAGCATCACCAGCTTCAATAACTGCATCTCTATCGATATCACAAGATAAAGCAAGTTTTTCTTTTAATGATTTTGGTAACTCTTGTTCAGTTCTACAAACTAACATATGAGGAGTGATACCAATTCTTCTTAGTTCTTGTACTGAGTGTTGTGTTGGTTTTGTTTTTAATTCTCCAGCTGCTTTAATAAATGGAACTAAACTTACATGAATATTCATAGTTTTATCTTTTGGTTTTTCATGTCTAATAGCTCTAATTGCTTCCATAAATGGTAGCCCTTCGATATCTCCAACAGTTCCACCAAGCTCAATGATTAAGAAGTCTCTGTCCTCAGCTGCATCATAAATTCTAGCTTTAATTTCATCAACAACGTGAGGGATAACTTGGATAGTTTTACCTAAATATCCACCTTCTCTTTCTCTTTTGATTACACTTTGGTAAACTTGTCCAGTAGTAAATGAGTTTTTTTTGCTAAGTTTTGTATCAATAAATCTTTCATAGTTACCTAAGTCAAGGTCAGTTTCAGCACCATCTGCTGTAACGAAAACTTCACCGTGTTCTAATGGACTCATTGTTCCTGGGTCAACATTTAAATAAGGGTCAATCTTTAACATACTTACATTGAATCCTGATTGTTTTAAGATAGTTGCAATCGATGCTGATGTAATACCTTTACCTAATGAACTTAGAACTCCACCCGTAACAAAAATAAACTTAGTCATAAAAAAACTCCAAAAAATGTTTAATAATTCGCGATTATAACAAAAGTATGATGATAGCTTGGTTAAGAAAAGAAGAAAAACTCATTAAAAGCTAATTAAGCTTCTAATGAGAAATATGATTATTTTTGATTATTTATTTAGTTTATCTGCTCTTGGGAAGATAAACACAGCATCTCTAAGAACACTTACTTTTTCAGGATCCTCACTAGCAAAGGCTCTAATAGTTACTGAAATTGGTGTATCTTTTGTTGAATCATTTACTAACATTTTATCAGTTTCAAGAATTACAATCTTTTTAACAGATTTACCTGGTTGTAATACAAATGGCTCAAATCTTTTAATTTTGAAATCATCTTTATGGTTTGCCATTTCTAGATTATAAGTTAAAGGAACATTTTCTGTATTTTGGAATAAGAATACATAAGCTTTATTTACAACATTGTTTTCTTTAATTGA
The DNA here is from genome assembly GCA_023268955.1 of Aliarcobacter sp. Lineage (GTDB taxonomy): Bacteria > Campylobacterota > Campylobacteria > Campylobacterales > Arcobacteraceae > JALRJW01. The sequence goes on from JALRJW010000125.1 coordinate 3,737, forward strand.
ATAAAGTTGAGTAGTAGTATTAATATTTAAAAGCATATGCTCTTTTTTCCCACCCATAACAAATAGTAAAGCAACAACAATCAATAAAGCAACACCATACATAATAGTTGTTTTTCTAAACATTTTAGTAGGTTTATTATTTGCAATATCGTTTGTACTTGTCCATTGAACTAGTGAAGGTTTTCCAAGTTTACCCATAACTGTTGTACATGCATCAACACACTCTAAACAGTTAATACACTCTAATTGAAGACCTTTTCTAATATCAATATGTGTAGGACATACAGTTACACAAGCTTCACAAGTTGTACATTCATTTGCGCTTGGATCTTCAAAATCTTTAATTTTAAAGATTGTTTTTTCTTTGTTTTCATTATAGATGTTTCCACCTCTATTTGTTGAGTAGATAGCTTGGTAAGTATCATCGTCATATAAAACAGATTGAACTCTAGAATAAGGACAAATATATACACAGAAATTCTCTTTTAAGAAAACAACGTCATAAACTAAAAACGCTGCAACAGCTAAAACAAAACCAATTAAGAACATGTGTTCAGTTGGATTAGCAATGTATGCGAAGAAATCTTCAGGAGGAACAAAGTACCACATAAAGTTTGATGCTGCTAAAATAGCTAATAATGACCAAATTAATATAGCAAGAACTCTTTTAACTTTATTAGCTGGTTTTGACCAATCTGGCTCTTTTTGTTTGTTTTTAATTCTTCTTAAACCTAAAAGTTTACCTTCGATGAAATCCCTATAAACAACCCTAAAAATAGTTTGAGGACAAGTCCATCCACACCATGCTCTACCACCTAAAGTAGTTGCTGCAAAAATTCCTAAGAATAAAAGCATAAGTAAAAATGGCATTAAATAAAGTTCTTGCATATCAAATGCAACACCCATTAAATGTAATTGTTTTTTATCAAATGATAAAAGAAAGATGTGATTACCATCAATTCTTATAAATGGTAATGTTATTGAAAAGATTGTTGCAAATAAATATCCATAATATCTTTTGATTCTAAATGGAGTTTTTTCTGCAATTTGGTTTTGTGTAGCCATTATAAAACCTTTGTGCTAGTTTAAATATAATGAAATCTTATATTAATTAAACTTATAATTATCTTATGACATTATAAGTTTAATTTATAATACTAGAATAATTTAGAATTAATTAATTTATTAATTTGTTGAATAGTTCTATTTTAGCGATTATTTCATCTTTTAATGATTCTAAATTTACTACATTTAACTCATTTAACGAAGGATAATTTTTAGTTATATTTTCAAATTCAACTAGGTTATCTTTTAAATTACTATATTTAATTGTTGGAATATTTAATGAGTTTATTAAATCAAAATTGTATTCTTTGTCATTTCTTATTAAAATTACAGGATTGTTTCCACAAGATATTGATTCAAAAGCTGTTTGTTGTGAACCTGTTAAAAGATATTTTGAGTTTTGAATAGTTTGCACATACTCCTCTTCATCAATTGCACTTTGAAATTTATTTTCAAAAATTGATTCATTACCTAAGAAGAAATAGTGTCCCATAAGTAGTTGACAATCAGATTTTAAATCCAAATTTTCAACAGCTTTTAAAAAGTGATTTCCATAGTCATCATCTCCATAAAAAACTGCTTTTTCAATTGTCGGATTGTCATTTTTAGTGTAAATCATTGTATCTACAAAAATATCATTTGGATTTTCATTTAGATCAAAACTAATTGTGCAAAAAGTTTCTAAATCTTTTTTCATCTCAATTCCTGCTTCAGGTGAGTCATAAATTAAGATATCTCTTTTTTTCATTATATTGTGTAAGTTTCTCATTACATCAATATTCACATATTTTTTTACTTCTAAATTATCTTTGGCAAATGCTCCAGCTCTAAAGTCACTAGTACATAAAATAGGGTCAAAATCTTTTAAATAGTGAGCAACACTTGCACATCTTTTAGTTGCTTCAAGTCCTACAGTATGACCACTTTTTGCATAAAAATATACATTCATTTTATAAACCTTTAAAAAATATTAAATTAAAAAATTAATTTTATTTTATAAAAAATATGTAAAAATTATGCTTAATAAAGAATTAAATATGATAATTGATACCACATGAAGCTGTGCATACAATATTAATTGTATTTTGAGAGCTTGCAATTTCAAAATAATCTGTAGTTTTGATTTCTTTTGAAATATTTTTTTCTGTGATAATATAAAAAGGACAATTAGTAAATTCAATAAGTGTTTTTTTTAGTTCATCAAACTGTGAAATATAGAGAGCAACTTTTCCTATATCTGTACTTAGTTCATAATTGTATGTATCGTTTTGATTATTTAAATATGTGCAATTATCTACTCTTAATTGAAACATTTTAAACCTTTTGAATATTTGTATGTCATACTATATAAACAAAAAGTTTAAAAATTAATTTAATTAAATCTTGTAAAGAAATTGTAAATGCAAGTATTACAAAAAGTAATAATTCGCTATATAAGGGCTATAAATCTTTATTTTGATTAAATTT
>JALRJW010000248.1 GCA_023268955.1 Aliarcobacter sp.
GCTTTATAGGTATATATAACCCATTCATGACCATCGCACACTTGATGCATATACTCCAAAGGATCAGTACCGTATTCTTTAGCCTCCACCATTGCCATCTTGGCTATTGAGATTGCTTCTTGATCTAATAGATATTGATTAATTTTAAAGTCTGTCATTGTCTTGCCCTCTTAGGTTTGCCCCTCTCTCGAGGGGCGTTAATATTTAAATCATGCTATCCAATCTGTCGTTCAATTCTTGTTTGCTCGAACAGTAGGTATCATCAAGCCAGTCAGTGCCATCGATCCAATAACCTATATCCCTTCCTACTCGATCAATCTCGATTGTTAAGCCAAGCTTGGCTGCTTTGCGTCTCAGTTTGCTCAATGGGATATCATTGCGCTTGTTTAGCGTATTGTTTAGCAGTGTCGATAATTTCATGTTGTTGCCCTCTTAAGTTTGCCCCCTTTCGGGGGCGTGATTGGTTAGTACCCGTTAGCGTAAAGCCATTCTTTCAATTTGGTTTGTACGCTTTCTGGCATTCTAATTGTGATAACGTTACGACTACTTTCTAATTCTAAATCCACATCGCCAGTGAAGCCGTCTGCATAATAAAAATTACATTGATAAATTTCGCCCCTTCTAATAATAAATATATCGGCGTCACTACATCCGCTATCCTCGCTAATAGTTAAACCTACGCTGAAACCTCCGAAAGTGTAGGTTTTAGATGTGCATTTGATCTTAATTAATTATATTTAAGAATGTTCAAAAGGTCCAACAGTGTAGATTTGTTTACAAATAAAGTCATGGATTTCATGACCGATGATTATGTTCTAGTTGATAAAGAAGAAACTGTTAAAAACTCAATTGAAAAATTAAGAACAGAAAAAAAATCTACAATTGTTGTTGAAGAAAAAGATCAAGTAATTGGAATTATTACTCAAAAAGACATTTTAAAAAGAATTGCATTTACCTCCAACGACTTAACCAAAGTAAGCGAGGTTATGACAAGTCCAGTTAAATTTGTTTATGAAGATGATTTATTATTCCATGCAGTAGGTAAGATGAGGAAATTAAATTTACATCATCTACCTGTTTTTGACATGAGTTTAAAAATTTTAGGAATGATTGATATGAATACTGCATTACAGGCAGAGTTAGGTGATGTTGTTAATCAAATTGACAATATGACTTATGATGAACAAGATGCGTCAGGTCTAATAAAGATTAAACAACAACAAGTTGTTCTTGCTGAAAATATGCTGGATAGAAATGTCTATCCAGGGGATATTTCGTATCTTTTAAGTTTTTTAAATAATGTAATTTACCGAAGGGCAATAAGACTAGCCGAAAAAAGAGTTGCTGAAAAAAATATTATTAAAGATATTCCAAATTTTTCAGTGATTGTAATGGGATCAGGTGGACGGATGGAAAGTTTTTTACATCCAGATCAAGACAATGGAATTATATATGAAACTAATGATGAAGACCCAAATAAATTAGATTTATATTTTGAAGAACTTGCTAAAGATTTTACTAAAACATTAGACGATTGTGACATTCCATTTTGTAAAGGTGATCTTATGGCAAGCAATCCATTATGGAGAAAAAGTTTAAAAGATTGGAAACATCAAATTAATCAGTTTTTAGATAACCACAAACCACAAGATATGAGGCATATAGATATGCTTTATGATTTTAAGTCTGTTTATGGCAAATCTGAATTGGCTGAAGAATTAAGGCATCATTTAAATGAAAAGCTACATGAAAAAAAATTATTAAAATTTTTATACTTTAGTGAAGAAGAAAGTGATGCTGCAATTGGTTTTTTTGGACAATTTATTCTTGAAAAAAATGATGAGGAAAATATTGGTTTATTAAATTTAAAGCACACTGGTACTCTCCCTTTAGTTGAGAGCATTAGGTTGTATTCAATTAAATATAAAGTTACAAAAACCTCAACTTTTGAAAGATTAGATGAGCTTAATAAACTTAAAGTTTTAAATGATGATGCAATTAGATCAATTCACTTATTCTGTAATGAAATGGCTGCTGCAATGAACGAAGGTAAAGCTGCATATGCTGAAGAAAATGGTATTGAAGAAGTTACTGTTTCTGAAGAAGAAGCTGCTGAAGTTTTAGCTGAAGCTGTTGCTGAAGGTGATGCTGAAGATTTCGAAGGTGAGGAAGCGTAATATGGCTGGTGCAACTCCAAAATTAATTAAAGAGTTAAGAGAAAAATCTGGTGCAGGAATGCTTGATTGTAAAAACGCTTTAAATGAGTGTAATGGAGACATCGAAGAGTCAATTAAATGGTTAAGAGAGCAAGGTCTTGCTAAAGCTGCTAAAAAATCAGGAAATGTTGCTGCTGAAGGTATCGTAACTATTCATGTTAATGATTCTTTCACTAAAGCTACTATGACTGAAGTTAACTCTCAAACAGATTTCGTTGCTAAAAATGAGCAATTCCTTAACTTAACAAAAGGAATTACTGAGCACGTACACAACAACAATATCGTTGATGCTGAAGCTTTAGCTGTTTCAACTATTGATGGTCAAGATTTTACAACATTCTTAAATGAGAAAATCGCAGTAATTGGTGAAAACTTAGTTGCTAGAAAAGTTATAAATGTTGAAGGAACTGTTGTAAACGGTTATGTACATATGGGTAAAGTAGGAGTTATTTTATCTGCTAAATGTGATGATGCTGCAAAAGAGAAAACAGCTGATTTATTAAAAAAAGTTGCAATGCATGCAGCTTCAATGAAACCAACTTGTATTTCTTACACAGATTTATCACCTGAATTCATTGAATCAGAAAATAAAGCAATTATTGCAGATATTGAAAAAGAGAATGAAGAGTTAGTAAGACTTGGAAAACCTTTAAAAAATATCCCACAATTTGTTTCTAAACAACAATTAACACAAGAAGCAGTAGCTGCTGCAACTGAAGAAATGAAACAAGAGTTAATCGCTCAAGGTAAACCTGAGAAAATTATTGACAATATCGTATCTGGTAAAATTGCTAGATGGATTGAAGATAACTCTCAATTAGATAAAGCTCACGCTTTATTATCTCAAACTTACGTTATGGATGATTCTATGACTGTTGAGCAAGCAATTAATGCTTGTGATGCTTCAATTGAAATCGTTGAATATATAAGATTTGAATTAGGTGAAGGTATCGAGAAAAAAGAAGAAGATTTCGCAGCAGAAGTTGCGGCTCAAATGGGTAAATAATCTCTTTTAATTAATATGGGAAGTAAGTAATGGGTGAAATTAATATGCAATCTTCACCCCTTGCTGACCATAAACTTCTAACTTGTAAAAACATCTCTCAAAGTTTTGATTACGAACTTTTCAAAAATATAAATCTAGAAATTTTAAAAAATCAATCAATAGCAATCATTGGTGCAAGTGGTAGTGGAAAATCAACTCTGCTTAATATTTTATCTTCATTATTAAAGCCTATGGAAGGTAGTGTAGTTTTTAATAATAAAGATATTTACTCTTTAAAGCAAAAAGAACTTTTACAAATCAGAAGAAATGATTTTGGAATTATTTTTCAAGCCCATTATTTGTTTAGAGGTTTTACAGCTTTAGAAAATCTAAGTATTGCAGAATTATTAAGTGGTGAAAAAATAGACCATCAACTTTTAAAAGATTTGAACATAGACCATACTATAAATCAAGGTGTTGGTGAGTTAAGTGGCGGACAACAACAAAGATTGTCTATTGCTAGAGTTTTAACAAAAAAACCAAAAATAATTTTTGCAGATGAACCAACCGGAAACCTTGATAAAGATACTGCTAAGATAGTTATGGATACACTCTTTAAATACATTAAAGAAAAT
>JALRJW010000278.1 GCA_023268955.1 Aliarcobacter sp.
GTATGTAACTCTCTTTGATATTTTTCAGCATCAAATTTTTGTTCAAAATAATCATCAATTGCTGTTCTATATGCTTTAGCTGTAACAGCAGCATAATAAGGTGATTTTGTTCTACCTTCAATTTTTAAAGAATCAACACAACCTGAATCTAAAATCTCTTGTAAATGAGACGCTAAGTTCATATCTTTTGAATTAAAAATATATGTTCCAACACCTGGTTCTTCTTCCAATCTAAATAGTGTGCCATGGTCTTCATTTGCTGCATATAATGTGTATTCAAATCTACAATCATTCGCACAAGATCCTCTATTTGGAACTCTTCCCATTTGAACAGCAGATACTAAACATCTTCCTGAATATGCAAAACACATAGAACCATGAACGAAAATCTCTATTTCCATATCAGGTAAATGTTTTTTAATCTCTTTAACATCTTTTAGTGAAATTTCTCTAGCAACAACGATTCTTTTTACACCCATATCCCAAAATACTTGAGCATCTAAATAGTTTAAAACATTTGCTTGAGTTGATAAGTGAATATCAATTTCAGGAGCAATTTCTCTACATAATCTTACAACACCAGGAGCTGCTACAATAAAACCGTCAGGTTTAAGTTCAGCCATTTGTTTAATGTGTTTTTTTAATAATTCAATTTGTGAATTAAAAGGAAAACCATTGATTGTTGCATATACTTTTTTACCTCTAGCATGTGCGTAATCAATTCCCTCTTTAAAAGTTTCAAAAGTAAACTCTTTTCCTGCTCTAATTCTTAAACTAAAGTGCGACACACCAGCATAAACAGCATCAGCACCATAGTTAATAGCAATTTTTAATTTCTCTAAATTTCCAGCAGGTGATAGTAATTCAACCTTGTTATTTGTCATAAATTTCCTTCAATTAATTAATAATTATTTATCTTAGTAATAGTTAATTTTTTGCAATTATATCAAAAATAGCTGAATTTTTTAAATGTGGAGAGTTTTTGTCTTAATTAAATGAAAAAGCTTCCTTAAAAGCTTTCCCATTCATCGTCATCTTTAACTGTAGGTTTAATGATAGTTGGTTTTTTTGGTTCATAAGCAGGTGCTTGTTTTGAAGTTTTAGGAGATTGAGATTCTACTGTTTTTAAAACCACTTCTTTAACTTCTGTTTTATTACTTGAATTCAAAATTGATTCTTTTGTAATATTATCTTTTTTGATTTGATCCAAACATTTAAATACATTATTTGTTACATGATCTAATTTATTTGAAATCATGATTAATGAGCTATTGTCTTTACTGTTTTTAGCATTTTGATCAACATAATCTTGAACTAATTTATGTACTTCTTCATGATTTTTTCTTAAATCTTGCCAATTTGATGTTTTAGTAAATGATTGATTAGCTGACTCAGAACTAATAATCCATTTACCAAGATCACACTCATTTGGTTTAGTTACTTGCCAAGTAGTTTTAGTGTTTCCTACTTTTTCAAAGTTATTATTTTTAAACTTAATGTGATCATTTTTTAATTTTGCAATATTAAATACTAAATCTACATCAGCAACTTCTTCTTTTGTTTTTTGATTAAATTTAGCTCTGTCTGCAATAGCTAAAAGATTTGAAGATAAAGTTGAAACTTCACTTGCTAAATGACTAATTGTAGTTGCACTATTTGCATTGATTTGTGTAGCTTTATCTAAGGCATTGATTGTATCATTAATTTGAACAATACCTTTTTCTTCTTCTCTACTTGCTTCAGATACATCAGAAATTAATCCAATAGTTTGATTGATTTTTTCATTTAAGTTGTTATATCCACCAATCATTTCATTTGCAATACTTTTACCTTCATTTGCCTTTGTTGTTGCTAATTCAACAATATTTTTAATTTCTCTAGCAGCTTCAGCTGATCTATTAGCTAAGTTTCTAACTTCTTGAGCAACTACAGCAAATCCTTTTCCAGCTTCACCAGCAGTTGCAGCTTCAACGGCTGCATTAAGTGAAAGAATATTAGTTTGGAAAGCAATTTGATCAATTACTGTAATTGCATCATTAATAGATTGAACTTGAGCATCAATCTCTTCCATAGCAACTGTAGTTCTATTTGCTAAATTTTGACCATCTGCTGATGAATTTTGAAGTTCATTTGCTAGATTTGACATTTGATTTACTTTTGCAACATTTGATTTTACGATAGATGTTATCTCTTCAATTGAAGCAGCTGTTTCTTCTAAAGCAGCAGCTTGTTGATTTGCAGAAGATGATAATTCATCTGATGATTTAGATAAAATAGCTGTATCGTTGTTTAATTTTCTACCACTTTCTGTAATCATAGTTAAAAATTCAGATACTGTAGTTCCAACTAATCTTGTTGAACTAATAATTGAAGATACAATACCACTAACTTTAGATGAATCAATATTATTTTCTCCACCTTCTTTAAAGTTTGAAACACCATATTCAATTAAGATATTATTTAATGTCGATAAGTTTTTATTAGTTTCATCTATCATTGAATTAATTGAAACTTTTAATTTTTTAACTAAAGGATTTGAAGAATCTCCTTCGATTTTATAAACATAAAATCCATTAATAACTTTTGTAATTACATCATCAACTTCTTCAATAACTTTAGCATCTTCTTTTACACCATTCTCAAGTTTATTTACATAAGAGTTAAAACTATCTACTAATTGTCCAACCTCATCATTAGATATCTTCATAATTTCTTTGTTTTCATTGTCATTTGAATTAGTCATGTCAACTATAGCATTATTAAGCATTTCAAATGGAACTGAAATAGTTTTTTTAATTACGATACTATAAATTATCACAGCAATAATTATGGCAATTAATCCAACTACTAATGTCATTAAAACAACCGTATCAATTATTTCTGATGTTGATTTTTTAACATCTGCAACTTCAGCTTCAATATCTGTTACATAAGCCCCTGTTCCAATAATCCAATCCCAAGCTTCAAATTTTTGAACATAAGAGAATTTTTTCTGTGGATTATCAAATCCTGGTTTTGGCCACATATAAGTAACTAAACCACCCTCTTTTTTTGCATTTGCCATTTTTGAAAACTCAACAAATAAATACTTTCCTGCTTTATCTTGAGATTTAGATAAATCTTTTCCATCAAGAGAAGGTTTTATTGGATGCATAATCATAGTAGGTTTTGAATCATTAATCCAAAAATATCCATCTTCACCAAATCTCATTTCTGAAATAGTTTTTAATGCTTCAGCTTTCATTTTTTCAGTTACATTAGATACATATTCTCCTGTACCGATTACCCACCCAAATGGCTCAAATAATTTAACATAAGAAACTTTTGGCTGTGGTGCATCAAATCCTGGTTTTGGCCATACATAATCAACAAAACCGTCTTTGTTTGCTTTAGCTACAGCAGCAAACTCTTTAAAGATTTGTTTACCACCCTTATCTTTATATTCATATAAATTTTTACCATTAAGTTCTGGTTTAATAGGGTGCATCACAATAACTGCATCAACATCATTTATCCAAAAATATCCACTTTCTCCATATCTTGAACTTTCAACTATCTCTTTAAGTCTTAATTTCAATGATTTTTCAGACAATACACCATTAAACTTTTTATATTCAGATTCTAAAATTGAAAACAAAAAATTTGTCTGATTTTTTAAATCATCTTGAACTTCTACCTTAATTTTGTCTATTGCAGTTCTATCATAATAACTTTGAATAGTTTTCATAGCTAATGATACATAGTTTTGTAGCTCAACTTCTTTTTTTGCATATGCAGTACTAGAAAAAGTATTTACACTTTTTTCTGAAAAACCATTCATTGTTCTAACTGAATTAATTGATAATACAGCAGAAACTAAAATAATTATTACTACAGACAATGTTAATATTTTTGCTTTAATCGACAAGTTACTAAGCATTAATTACTCCTATTAATATCTGGATAACATTTTATCTCTTTATTACTTTAAAATTACTAATAATAACTTTTTATAGGCCTTGAATCTCTCCCACTATATCGATTTGTATACAATTTGTTAAAATTAATTAGATATAATTTGAAATATTTAAAAAAAGGAAAATTCATGAAAAAGACATCATTATTTATTATTTTATCATCATTCCTTGTTGCTTCAAGTTTAGAAAAAATTGGAGTTGAGACAAATTATGTAGATGAACAAGGTAATAAAAAAGCCATTCTAATAAAAAGAGATAAACCTGCAGAGTGTTTTAGCGTAAAATTTGATCCAAAAATTGTTTTAGGTGGTACAGCTGCAAATAAATCAGTTCCTCAAAATTGTAAAAGAGATTTTGTAACATACATGGGTAAAGTATCTCCTATTAAATTTTCTGATAAAGTAGAAACTTATGGTGAAGTTGAAGTTTTAGAGTTTATTGAAAAAGCTAATGAAAACAAAAACTATCTTTTAGTTGATTCAAGAACTGAAGATTGGTATTATCACTCAACTATTCCAAGTGCTGTAAATATTCCATATTTATATGCAAATAAATCTCAGTACATTAATGAATTTAACGAGATGATGAAAACACTTGGGGCAAAAGAGACTAAAAATGGATATGATTTTACTGATGCTAAAACTATTCTTTTATTTTGTAATGGTGTATGGTGTGGACAATCTCCAGAAGCTATGAAACAACTTATAAAATACGGATACCCTGAAGAAAAAATGAAATGGTATAGAGGTGGAATTCAATCTTGGATTAGTCTAGGTTTCCCTACAATTAAACCTGAATAATAAATTGTAGAAGAAACTTTCTTCTACAATACATCTTCTAATTGATTGATAATAGTTTTATCTAAATATCCATCATCTGCTAATTCATCTAAAACTTCTAATGCTTCATCTTTTTTCATAGCTTTTCTAAATGGCTTATTTTGAGTCAAAGAATCATATACACTTATAATTTGTAAAATCCTATCTTTAAAACTAATATTTTTAGCATCAAGTCCAAAACTGTAACCATATCCATCTATTCTTTCTTGCACCTTCTGTGCTAAAGATGAAATATCATTAAAGCCTTGAATATTGTTTAGAACTTTTTTTGTATAGTATGGATATTCTTTAATGTGTTCACTTTCATCTATATTTAACTTCTCTTTTTTATAATAAATATCTTTTTTTATAGCAATTTTACCTATATCTTTTAAGCTTGCAGCAATCATAAATACATATTTATCTTTATGCTCAAATTCATAATAATCGCAAACTCTATTAGCTAGTTCAACTATGTTGGAATTATCATTTAACAAAGTATTAAAGTATTTTGTAAACTCTAATAGTTCCTCAAATTTAAGAATTTTTGTAAAATCAGATAATGATGCATAAATAAAATAAACCATATCATTTTCATTTTTTAGATCACACCATAATACATAATCTTCCAAATATGCCAACATTATTTCTTTATGTATTTCATCAAATTCTATTAGATTTTCTAGATATTGCTTGATTGTAACCTTGTTATTTAGATTTGAATCATCAAAATTAAATTTTTTCAATAAATCATCAATTAATAAAATTATTCTAAGAAGTTCTTGAATATTTTCATGATTATTAAACGGAAATTTATTGAAATCTAAATCTTTATTGTGATATAAACCCAGATTATATGCTAATGCCAATGAGCATAAATCAGATAGTTTTTCATCTTCAAAACCTAATGCTTCACCTATTTTTATTGAAAGAAATGCACTCTTTCTTAGGAATAGTTTGTTTGTATTATATAAATCATCTAAATATATATCAAATACATGAGCAGTTGCCAACAAAAAGTTGTTTAGATTAAAATTAATTTCTTTCTTTTTATCCATTTTTTTATCCATAAGTTTTCCATAATTATAATTTAAAGTGATATTACAATATAATTCATAATTATTTAGTAAAGGAGATTTATGAAAGATAAAATTATTGCTACAACCTTATTATGTGCTACATCGCTTTTTTCTTTTGATTATAAAATAGAACCAAAACAAGTTAATAAAACTACGTGGTGTGCACATGGTGCATATGAAGCCCCAACAAAACAAAATGGTGGGTATATGTCTAATTCTTGTTATATTAAAACAAATGAGAATTCTTTAGTTGTAATTGATACCGGTTCAAGTTATGCACAAGCAAAACAAACTTATGAAGAAATGAGTAAAGAGTATGGGAAACTTCCAGTAATAGCAGTTATAAATACTCATCCACATGATGATCATTGGTTAGGTAACTCTTTTTACAAAGAACAGTTCAATGCAAAATTAATAGGTTCAGACGCGATTAATAAACAAATTAAAATGGGTAAAGAAAATATAAGAATTTTTCATGCGTTAAGTGATGAACAAATTAAAAATACTAAATTAGTTGAAATTGATCAAGTTATTAATGAAACTACAACATTAAATTTAGGAAATAAAGAGTTTACTTTGGTTCCAATTGGTAAAAAAGCTCATTCAAGCGATGATATATTTATATATGTTCAAAGTGACAAAATTTTGTTTGCTGGAGATATTGTAATGAATGGAAGAATTACATCAAATAGAGATGGTTCAGTTATTGGGACATTAAAGGCTTTAGAGATGATGGAAGAAAAAAGCTGGGATAATTTAGTACCAGGTCATGGCCATGATACATCTAAAAATGCTATTAATGAAACTAAACAATATTTTACTTTATTAAAGCAAAGAGTACTTGAAGCTATTGAAAATGATGTTGGTGTTGGAAATGTAACAAAAGTTGTTACAATGGAAGAATTTAAAGATAAAGCTATGTATGATATGCTTAATTCTAGAAACGTTTTTGATGCATACGGTGAATTAGAATTTTATGAAGGAGATTAATTTCCTTCATAAATTAAATTAATTTTTAACCATTTTTGCAAATGCTTCAACAGAAGGAGTAGTCATATCTAAATCTACATGTTCTGCACCTTTAACTTCAACTAATGTTGCATTTAAACCAGCTTTCTTAACTACATCATAAAAAGAAATTGTTGTTTGAGGTAATGAAATTTTATCCGCTGTTCCATATACAAACGTGTAGTTTGTATCTTTAATATTACTTAATACATTTGACATTGAAATTAAGTTTTTATTCCCTGTTTCAGCCTGAATATCGTATCGTCCTCCAACTAAATGAGCATTTGAGATCAATCCTGGTCTAAGTCCAGTTAATGTAGCTCCCATCATAGCCCCTGCTGAGTGTCCAATATAATTTACAGTTTTAGCTTCATATCTATCTTTTAAAGCTTGAACTAAATCACCTAAAAACTCTACGTACTCTTTTTTTGCACCTAAATTTTTCACACCTTCATGGGCTAAAGCAGTAAAATTATTTGTTGAAGAACCTGAATATCCAGGTAATGCAACGGCAATTGTTGTTAAATCTGTACTAAAATTAATTGTCTCTGCAAATGGTCCATATCTTCCTAAGGTATTTGCTCCATCAGGCCATGTTCCATGAACAATAATATTAATTGCATCACTATCACCCTCAAAAACTCTATACTCTATACATTCTCCACCTGCATAAATAAATTCATCACCTTTTTCAACACACTCATCTTGTGAAACAACAGCTGCATTTAAACTAACAGCTGCACTAATACTTAAAATACTAATAATTTTCTTAATCATTATAAATCCTTTGCTAATAATATATAACAGCTCAAATTATATCAAAAACATAATGTAATTTTCAATTTTAGTAATATATAATATTTTTTAATAAATTAGAAGGATTTAAATGTTAAAAAAACTTATAAAACCAATTTTTGCTGCAACTTTATTATTCCCTGTATTTTCAAGTGCAGAAGTAATTACTCAGCAACAATTAATTCAACAAACTCAAAAAGAAGTAAAAAGTATTGACACTCAAGAATTAGTATCTTTACTTAAAGAAAATCCTAATATTCAATTAATTGATGTTAGAAACAAAAATGATATATTAGCCCAAGGTGGATATATAAAAACAAATAATCTTGATTTTATTTCAAGGGATAAATTAGAGTTTATGATTCAAGACACTGTTAAAACTGATGAAACTTTTGTTGTTTATTGTTATACAGGAAACATTTCACTTTTAGCTGCTAAACAATTAAAAGATATGGGTTATAAAAATGTTATTCATTACAAAGATTCATACAAAGGATGGAGTGAAGCTAAACAAAAAATTAGTTCATTAGATTTTTATCCTGAGTCTCCTTTATACAATAAATTAAAAAAAGTTAGTGATGGAGTTTACACATCAATTGGAGCAACTCAACCACCAAGATATGAAAACAATGGACACAATAATAACTTAGGTTTTATTGAAGGTAAAGATTTTGGAGTTGTGTGGAATGCTAGTGGAAATTATATGCTTGCAAAAGCTTTACATGAAGAGATAAAAAAAGTTTCAAATAAACCAATTAAATATGTAATTTTAGAAAATTCTCAATCTCATGCAATGCTAGGGTCTAATTATTGGAAAGAACAAGGTGCAACAATAATTGCACATGAAATTTCTAAACAAGAATTAGCAGTTGATGGAGAACAAATTTTAGCTAGACATGCAAGAATTATGAAAGATAAAATAATTGGAACGAAAATAGTTCTTCCTGATGAAACTTTTAGTGATAAAATGGAAATTGATTTAGGTAATAAAAAAATCGAGTTATTATATTTCGGTCATGCCCATGAATATGATGATATTGCTTTATGGCTACCTAATGAAAAAATCTTATTTGCTGGAGACTTAGCATTTCATGAAAGAATGTTACCAATATTTAAAATCACAGATACTGCTCATTGGATAGAATTGTGGGATAACATTGAAGCTTTAAATGCAAAAATTGTAATTCCTGGTCATGGAGATGTAACAGATATGCCAACAGTAACAAAATATACAAAAGATTACTTAATCCATATGAGAGAAAAAGTAACTGAAGTTTTGGATAATGGTGGGAGTTTAGCAGACGCTTATAAAATTGATCAAGAAGATTACAGACATTTAGATACATTTAAAGAGTTAGCTGTTCAAAACGCTTCACTTCTTTTTGAAAGAATGGAGTTTGAATAAGATATAAATCCATCATTAAGATGGATTTATATTAATAAGGATTTATATTTATAAATCCTTCAACTTGTTTTTCAATAACTTCAAGAAGTCCTGCTTGAACATATCTTAAATCATCAATAAAATCTTCTTCTTTCCATTTCATAGTTTCCATAGTATTTTTGCATGCAACAAACTCTACGTCATACTCCATTAAAGATTTCATTCTCTTAATCAAATTTGCATCCCCATCTTTTTTTACTAGTCTCATTCCAGGACCATAGGCAACAACAATAACTTTTAATGATTCAGCTGGATACTCTTTTAAAAGATTATAAACAGTTCCTATAATATGATTTGCTTTGTCCAAATCTTTATCATATAAACTCAATATTACTTTTCTAGGTTCATCAAAAGTAGGTTTTGGTTCTGCAAAATCATATTGTGCAAAAACCGTGCTAATTGTTAATAGTAATACTAAAAATATTTTCTTCATTTCTTTCCTTTATTCTATGATATTTACAATATCATTTTTTGTAATTTTACCACTTGAAAGAATTTTACAATATAATCCTCTACACTCTTTTAACAACTTAGGTAATTTCTTATCAAATACACTTAGATGGTTACAAATAGTACATTTTTCCATAATTTGTATTTTACTTTCTGCTATTTGAAAAATAGTTCCAATTTCATATTCATGGGGGTTAAAGTCTAATAAAATATTTTCACCTAAGCTTCCAAACTCCATACTAACTTCGAAATTTTTAGCTAAATCATAACTGTTTATTCCTACAATCATTACAGTTTTGTCTAAATCTTTCCCAGCAAATTTGTCATTTAAAATTCCAAAGCCTTCTTTTAACTCTAAAGAATCTACTTTTGGTCTTGGAAGTCCACTTGAATTTATATCAGCACTAAATGTATCTAAAACTGAACCTATTTTTTTCATGATTACCTTTTATAAAAAATCTATTTTGAATTTTATCTAAAATTTAGAAGAGCTAGTATTATTTTTCAATAGTATACATACTACTATTTTGTATGCATAATATTGAAAAAGTATAAAGAATAATCTTTATACTAATTCAAAGTATGATTAGATCATACCTGGGTTACCTTTAACACCAATCATATCAGGTGTGTCAACTTTTAAGTTAGCAATATGCTTAACATTTTTTAAGTAAGTTTCAACTGTTTCCCATACAGGTTCACCTGGAGATTTAGCTCCAACTGTAGACCAACCAGCAACTTTATACATTTTGTTAGCATCAATTTTTTGACCAGTTTTAGTTAAAGTAATATCAGTAATTCTTTTACCCATTTCAGCAGTAGGTTCAATTCTATATGAAATACCACCTGTTCTTACCATATCTCCACCTTGTTGGTAGAATGGATCAGCATTAAATAAGTTATCAGCAACGTCTTCTAAAATTAATTTAATATCGCTACCTTTAATATCTCTAGCATAAGTTTCAGGATATGTCATAGCTGTTTGAGTAGCTAAGTCATCAAATGTAATATTTTGACCTGGCATTACAGATGTTCCCCATCTAAATCCTGGAGATAATGAAATATCTGCACCTTTAACATCAATTAAAGCATCACAGATAATTTGATCCCACGAACCGTTAAAGTTACCTCTTCTAAATAAAGTTTGTTCAGTTGTAGCAATAACTCTATCTAGATCTTTTTTAAATGGTGCTCTTACATCTTCGATGTATTTTTTCATTTCTGGATCTTCTGGAATTAAATCAGAGAAAATTGGTAATAAAGTAAATTTGAAGTCTTTGATTTTTCCATTTTGAATATCTAAATCAAGTACGTTTAAGAATTTACCATTTGAACCAGCATTACATACATATGTAGTTCCCGCTGCATTTTTACAAGGATAAGCTTCAGGTACACCATCGTGAGTATGCCCACCCATAATAAAGTCAATACCAGTTACAACTTCTGCCATTTTTTTATCAGTATCATAACCATTATGAGATAATACGATTACAGCATCAGGTTTTTCTTCTTCTCTTACTTTATCAACTAATTCTTGCATTCCTTCATCATTGATTGAGAAAGTCCAATCAGGAATAAATCTTTGTGGATTTGCAATAGTAGTATAAGGGAAAGCTTGACCAATAATAGCAACTCTAGCATTACCCATTTTTTTAACAGTATAAGGTTTAAATGCATGACCTGTATCTTCGTCATAAGCTTCAGCAGAACCATCAAATAATGCATCTTCTCTAACTTTAACGTTTTGAGCGATAAACTCAGCATTTAACATCTTAACATTTTCTAATACTTCAGCAGCTTCATAAGTAAATTCCCAGTGACCAACAGCAACGTCAACACCTAGTAAATTCATAGCACCAACCATGTCTTTACCTCTAGTTTGAAGTGCAGTCCATGAACCTTGCCATGTATCACCACCATCTAGTAATAAAGTCTTATCAGCTCCAAAGTTACCTTTTAAGTAATCAACTACAGTTTTAATTTGTGCAAAACCACCAACTCTTCCCATAGCTTTAGCGTGCTCTTCAAAATTAACCATTGAATATGCATACTCTAATCTTTTGTTACCTTTAATTCCATAATAATCTAAGAATTTTTCACCAACGATATGTGGTGGTTTACCATAGTTTCCATGGAAACCTAAGTTAACACTTGGCTCTCTAAAATAAACTGGTAATAACTGAGCATGTGAATCTGTCATATGCATAAGTCTTACATTACCAAAACTATCTAATTTATAATAGTTTTCTAATTTACTTGGATTAGCCGCTCTTGTATGATTTGTGTGTGAATTTGCAAATACAGGAGTAGCACCAAGTGCTGCCATCATATATACAAATTCTCTTCTACTTAATTTACTCATAAAATTTTAACCTTTTTTAATTAATTACCACTACCTACAACAGTAAATCCTAAAGAAGTCCATGCTTGCATTCCACCTCTATAGTATTTAATTTTTTCAGCAGGGTATCCCATTTTTAATAAAGCAAATTTTGCTTTTTTAACCATTCCTGGTGTTTGTCCACACCAATACCCATTACAGTATAATGCTAATGTTTTTGCATTTGTAAAATCTAATGTACCATCATCTTTTTGAACAACACCCATTTCGTCTTCCATAGCACTAATTGCTGAATCTTTTTCATTAAAATCAGTGAATGGTACATTTACTGCACCAGGAATTCTTAGTCTTGCAAACCATCCTGGTTTTCTAGAATCTATAATTGCAATATTTGAATCTGTTTGAGCTTTTTTCATTAACTCAATAAATTCTAACTCACCAAGGGTTTCAACACCAGGTGCTATAACTATTGGTTGAGGTGCTCCTCTATCAGTAGTGTCATATAATGCAGAAATTTTATTTCCTGCTGTTTGATTTCTCATTAAAGTGAATTTCTCTCCATTTAAATTCATTTCAATAGATTTTACACCACTAGATATTGCTACAAATTTATCTCCACCTTCAGCAAATGCTGCACTTGAAGTTACTGCTACTAAACTTAAAGCAACAATTGTACTTTTTAAAAATTTCATTTATTATTCCCCTAATTTAAAATAAAAAAAAAGTCAAGATTAAATCTTGACTTTTTATGAAATCAACAAATATTGATTAATATTTGTATCCATCACCTGGTATAGCTAATCTATAATTAGTTTTACCATACTCTTTTTGAGCTAATGCAGAAATAGCAAATTTACAAGCTCTTTCTGCAGCAAAATTAGTTTCTAAAACTTCTTTTGCAGGTTTACCTTTTGTATCTAAAGCAGTAACTTCTTTTGCTCCTGATTTAACAGCAGCTTCAGTAGCTTCAATTAATGCAGAATTATTAACACCAAGTCTTCTAAATTCAACACCCTCTTTTTTAGCCACAGCATTATATTCTTTAGCAGTTTCAAGAACTTTTGCTATACCATTAGCTGATACATTACATAAAGCTTTTTCATCTACTTTTAATGCAGAAGCTGGAGTAATAGTTGCAGCTGTACAAGCTGTTAAAGCAAATGCCGCAAAACCTAAAATAGATAAATTTAATAATTTTTTCATACCCTACTCCTTACTTTCTAACATCTGGACCGTCAATTTTCATACCATTTGACATATAAGTCATGAAGAATAATAATTCTTTCATTTCATTACTTGTATCTTTTGATGGAACTTGACCTTGATCTTTAACACAACCAGACATTCTTCTTTCTAGTGTACCCATACCTTGCCATTTTAATCTATAAACTGGGAAGTGAGTTACTGAACCTAAAAGCGGAGAAAGTTTTTCATTTCTAACTCTTTGTCCTGTTCCTTGAACGTGACATTCAGCACAAGAAAGATTTAAATAACCTCTTTGAGTATAATAAAACTCTTTACCTCTTTCATAAGCATCAGCTGCTGCTTGTGAATTAATTTCAACATTGATAACTTTTCCAGCTTCCATTGTTGTGTAATTGATATATGCTTGTAAATCAGCCATATCACCTTTTTGAGTATTCCATTCTTTTTCACCATTTGATGTTAAACACTCATTTACAGCTTGAGTTAAAGATACCACTTCACCTCTTTTTTCATCGAAGTGTGGATATTTATCTCCTACAGCTGGTTCTCCAAAACAATCAGCAAATGTTTTACCATTTGCAAATGCTTTATTAAATAAGCTTTCACCTTTTTCAACGTTAAATTCATATGGTGGGAACTCAGTTAAAGGCTCATAAGTTTTCTTAGCATCAATTGCATAAGAATAACTTCCTAAATGGAAATCTGCAAATTTTAAACCTTTTTCAAAGTTATTTTGTAATTCATCATCTGTTGAATAAGGGAAAAAACTTCCTTTATTAGCATATGGATCAGCAAATTTTGCCTCAAAATACTTTACTAATTCTACTCTATCTTTTTCTGCTTGAGCATTAAAGTTTGCTGCATTCAACGCACAAGATGCAACAGCTATTAATGCCGTAGTTTTAGCTAATTTAATTAACATATATAATCTCCTTATTGCTATTTTATGTTTACAAACAATTGTTTGCCTCTAAATTATTTAACTTGACCTGTAGAAGTATCTTTGTTACCTTTTAAATCAACCCATGAAATTTCAATATCATCACCTTTATTCCCTTTAAAAGAGAATTTCAAGTAAGGGTTTTTAGATAAGAATTGTGAAGTTGTTACTTCATATACAACTTTACCAGCAGATTTTGCTACTAAATAAGTAATCCAGTTTGCATCTTTTTTTGCTCTTTTAGCTTCTTGATGACTTAACATTTCATGTTTTGTCATTGCTTTAACTTCTACGATACCTTTTTTTTCTTTTGCTTTAATTTTTGTTAATGCCATTTTAATTATCCTTATAATTTTTTATTTTTATAATTTATATATTGTGTGATGAAGACTTAAAGTCAAATCATCCACCACATCCACCGATAGTTACTTTAACTTCTTTACCAGTTTTGAATAATTTTCCATCTTTAGTCTCTACGATTGCTGTTACTATACCAGTTTTTTGCATTTTGATTCTGATATCATAATCAACAATTCCACCTTCAGGAACAGTAAATACTGCAACTACAGACTCAGGATTTGCATCTTGTAAAATTGTTACTGTTTTAGCATCTAAATCAGTAGAAACAGAAACTGGAATTACAGCACCATTTTCAGCAATATCTGGAGCAGTTAATTTAACAGAACCTTCAGTAGCTGAAGTTGTTCCATAAATTTCATTCATACCAGCGTCAACTGTTTTAGCATCCCATGCCTTTGGCTTTGTTTCTCTGAAGTTAACAGCACTTAATGTAGCTGGAGCAACAGCAGCAACTGCCATAGCACCTAAACCTAAACTTAAAAAATTTCTTCTTTTCATATTTATTCCTTTATAAATTTTATTTATTGTATTGTTTTTAAATAAGCAACAACTGCTTTGATTTGAGAATCCGATAACCATCCATTTTTTCCAAATGCAGGCATTTGTGAAATAGGATTTTTTGCATTAGGATTATAAATCATCTCGTAAAGATATTCATCTGGATAATGTGCTAAACCTGATAATTTTGGTCCCATACTTCCAGGCCCATCAATATCCTTACCATTAACAGCGTGACATGCTAAACAGTTACCTAAATCTTTCGTATTAAAAATTTTTTCACCCTCTTTAACTAAAGCCTCATTAGCTAAAACTGATGTTGCCATTAAACCACTAACAGCCGTAGCTGCTAGTAACGATTTTAAAATTTTCATTTAATCTCCTTTACCAAATTAAATTTAATTATTTACTTGCATTAATCATGTAGTCAACAATCATTTTGATTTCATCATCAGATGAATCCATATGTCCACCTTTTGGTGGCATTGCGTTAACTCCATTTATAGCATTGCTGTAAACAGCATCTAAACCTTTTTTAGTAACTTCAGCCCATGCTTCCTTATCTCCAACAACAGGAGCACCGATTGCAGCGTTACCGTGACATGCAGAACATTTTGCTTCATATTCAACTTGACCTGGCATTACAGCCCCAGCTACTTCTGGTTCTTTCCATGTTCTTTCAGTTGAAACAGGTTGAACAATTCCATCATCTAATGGAATTTTGATTTTTAATAGTACATCATCAACAGTCTTACCTTTACCAAACTGTTTTTCAATACAATTACTCATACATCTAGTACCTTTACCATAAATAGTTGGATCAGATAATAAAGCTCTCATTTTTTCTAGACCCTCTTTAGGATTTGGAGATTCAACATCTGGATAAAAACCATCTTTGTTAGGCATTTGTATTTTCAAGAATTTTTCTCTATCAAGAACATATTCATCATCAAGTGTTTCACCATCAATCTTAATGTTATTAACAGATAATAAATATGCAGTAATAGCATAAGTTTCACTATTAGTTAAACTTTTTGGATGTGGGAATGGCATTGAATCATATACATACCAGAAAATTGTACTAGCATATGGCCAATATGAACCAATTGTTCTAACTGGTGTTTCTGGATTTGGATTTTCATCAGCAGGGTTTAGTCTTTGAATCTTTAAAGATGCAACACTTCCACCAGCTAACATTGGGTAACCTTTACCCCCTCCACCAAACTCACCGTGACACATAACACATTGTGTGTCATATAATTCTTCACCCATTGAAACTGAACCTTCAGCTTTTTTTGGTTTACCATCTTCATCTAAAACTGGTTTACCTTGATGCATATCATATTCAGGTAGACCTTCACCATTTGGTTTTACATCTATATTCCATGCAGCAATTTCATTTTTAGTAGCTGGTCTACCGTTATTGTATTTAATTTTTTGATCATTAACATAATAATCAGAATATTTACCATTTTCAGTAGGATATTTAACAGCACCATCAATCGATACACCATTTCCAGCATTTAAAGATGTTGCTACTAATGCAGAAACTCCTAACCCAAGAAGAGCTGTATTAAGCTTTTTTATGTTTTCTAATTTGAACATTATGACACTCTCCTTTTTTATTGATTTCCCAAGTTACGATAGCATTTCTATGGTAAACAGACTCAACACCAACTGCTGAAGTTTCTTCATCAATTGTAGGTTGAATATTTCCAAAGTCATCATATGATCTTGAAGATAATAATAATGGTTTACCATCCCACTCGATTACATAACTAAATCTAGTCCATGATTTAGGTAATACTAAACCTTTAAGTTTAGCTTCTACCCAATTATCACCACCGTCAAATGAAATATCTACACCTTTAATAGTTCCGTGACCTGACCAAGCAATACCTTCGATTTCTACTTTATCACCTTTTTTCAAGTGAGTCCATGGTTTTTCAGGACAAGGTGAAGTGATAACTGAGTTAACTTCATTAACCCAGAAGAATCTAATTGCTTTACCTGATTTTTGTAACATTGTATACTTAGATGTTTCTTCTTTTGAGTGCCAAGGAGTATCAGAGAACTCTAATCTTCTTAACCATTTAGTATTTAAGTTACCTTCCCAACCTGGAACGATTAATCTTACAGGATAACCTTGCTCTGCTCTTAATGCTTCACCATTTTGAGCCCAAACAACCATAATATCATCTAAAGCTTTTTCAACTGGAATAGATCTAGGATTTGATGCATTATCACTTCCTTCAGCTAACATCCATAAAGCATCTTTTTCAAGACCAACGTCTGCTAAAATATCTTTTAACATAACTCCTGTCCAAGCAGCAGCTGACATTAATCCTTTCATAAATTGTAAGTTGTTAAACTGAGGACCTCTCCATTCAGGTGCACCATTTGCAGGACACTCCATGAAGTAGATTCTTGTTTCACTTGGATATCTTTGTAAATCTTCTAAAGTTAATACTATTTCTCTTTTAACTTTACCATGAATCATCAATCTCCACTCTTTTGGATCAATATGTGCAGTTCCTCCATGATCTCTTACGAAGAAAAGACCATTTGGTGTAATGATTCCTTCTGATTCATGAATTGGACACATTGCAACAGATGCATAATAATCACCTGATGAAAAAATTGGATGCGTTCTTCTAATATTATTGTGCTCGTAAGGTGAAGGTAAACCATATAAATTTTTATCTACAGGATCACCTAACTTTTGTCCCCACGGTGCCTCATTCATAATAGCTGGATCGTCTGCTTTAACACTAGTTGGTGCTAAAACTGATGCAGCTACAGCTGTTGCAGAATAAGCCGCAGTTTTCTTAAAAAAATCTCTTCTTGAATTTGTATTTTCAATTTCAGTCTTTTCATTTTTAACTAAACTGTCAGTAAACTTTTTGACTTTATTCAACATTCCCCCTCCTTAAATTTGATAACTATAATCATTAATCTTAAATTATAAGAATTTCTAGTTAAAAGAATACTTAAAATGTATTAAAAATTCTTATAGTTTTGATATTTTTTAACACAAAGTATAGCAATAGGATAGCACGTATTATTGGTATTTATATGTAAAATTAGCTTTAATTATAGCAATTATAATTTAAAGTAATTATATTAATAACTAATCTTTAAAATTAAGTATATTCGAAGCAAAATTAATGGCATCTTGTGTGATATTTTTACCACTTATCATTCTAGCAATTTCTTTAACTCGCTCATCTTTCTTTAAAAGTTTGATTGAAGAAATACCATCATTTTTTTCTACTAAGTAGTGATTATCTGCAATTGCAGTTAGTTGCGGTTGATGAGAAATCGCAAAAACTTGATAACTTTTTCCAAGTATCTCTAACAATCTTGCTATTGACTCACTCTCTTTACCACTTAAATTAGCGTCAATTTCATCTAAGAAAAGAACACCATTTTCAATAATTTCATATTCACTCATAGCACTAAGTAATGCTAATTTTAATCTGTTGTATTCACCTGAACTAATATTTTCTAAATTTGTATTCTTTAATTTAATATGTATATCATCAATTCCATTGCTTGATAGAGTTTTATGATTTAAATTAAAACTAATATTTTCTAAATATAAATATTTTAGATAATAATTTACTTTTTGTGTTAATATTTCTGTATATTTTTTTCTTGTTTCTGAAATTTCTTTTGATAATTCATCAAGCTCTTTATAGATTATAGAAACTTTTTTTTCTAATCTTGATTTCTCAAATGAGATATTTTCATATTTTTCTAATTCTTTTTCTTTAAGCAGTTTATACTCAAGTGCTTCTTCAATTGAACCAAATCTTTTTGTTAAACTAACAAGTTTTTCTATTCTATCTAGAACGTATTCAATATCAATAGTATTTAATTCATCTAGGTTGTCGTTATATTTTTCAATAATATTATTTAGTTCATTCATAGCATCATCAAAAAATGAACTATCTTCATCCATTAATTCCAATAAATGGTTAACACTAGATTGATATTGAAATATCATATTTGCCTTTGATAAACTATCTTCTATT
Organism: Aliarcobacter sp.; assembly: GCA_023268955.1. Classification (GTDB taxonomy): domain Bacteria; phylum Campylobacterota; class Campylobacteria; order Campylobacterales; family Arcobacteraceae; genus JALRJW01. The sequence continues at coordinate 18,933 of JALRJW010000278.1, forward strand.
TTATCTTTTTTTGACAATTTAGATTTTATAATTGATAATTCTTCATACTCTTCAATTTTAGGATCAATAGATTTAATTTTATCAATTTCAAATCTTGTAAACTCTTTTAAATCTTCAACTTTTTTTTCTGCTTCTAAAATCTCTTCATACTCTTTTTTTAAAGTCAAATATTTTTTGTATTTTAAATCATAATTTTCTATTAAAACTTTGTAATCTTTTTCTTTAGTTTGTACTATTTTATCAAGAAATGAGATTAAATTGTTTGATGAAAACTCATCAGATTTTTTTGAGTTTATATATTTAATTAAATTCTCTGATAAATTTAATATACTACTTTTTGATATAGTTTGTGAATTTAAGAAATATCTAACTTTATCTTTTTTAATTGTTTTAAGGGAAATATCATCATTCTTATTAACATTAAACTCTTCAAGTTCAATATTATTATTTGTCATCAATAGTTCACTAATACTGCTTTTTACATCATTTAATGCGAAACTTGACAATATTGCCTGCATAAAAATAGATTTACCTGCACCACTTGGACCAGTAAATATATTTAATCCTTTATTAAATTCAATATTAACTTCATCAAAAGATATATAATCTTTTAAATAAAAACTTAAAATCATTAATTACCCCATCTAAGTTTTTCATTTAAAACTTCGAAAAAGTTTCTATCTGTGTTATGAATCATATGTGCTTTTTTATCTGAAATCTTTATTTTTACTTTTTGTTTTTCATCAATTTCATAAATATCTTGACCATCAACAATTACAACTGCACCTTGAGAATCAATTATTTCAAACTCTATTTCAAATTCAACTGGCATTACAAGTGGTCTTTGAGTTAAAGAGTGTGACGCAATAGGAGTTATAATAAATGCTTCAGTTAATGGGTAAACAATTGGGCCTCCTAATGAAAGATTATATGCTGTAGAACCAGATGGAGATGATATTACAACACCATCTCCATAGTATGTATTAAATAAGCTTCCATTAATATAGGCTTTGATTTTAATCATTGATGATATTGATTTTCTAGAAATAACAATGTCATTAAAAGCATTAAAACTATTAAATTTTATATTTCCTTCAATCATCATTCTATGGTCTATTCTATAATTTCCCTTTATCATTTCATCTAAAAACTCTTCAAAGTTATCTATTTTTATATCCGTTAAAAAACCTAAATTACCTAAATTAATTCCTAATACAGGAATAGAAAAATCTATAGTTTGTCTTATAACAGATAAAAGTGTTCCATCTCCACCTAAAGATAAAATAAAATCTACATTTTTACTTAATTCTTTTATTGAATATGATTTATCATTATATTTAATAGTTGAAGCTGAATTTTCTTCAAGTAAAACTTCTATATTGTTTTTTCCAAAAATACTTTTAATTAAAGAAAACTCTTTTATTAATTCTGGAGTATCAGGTCTTAAGACAATACCAACTTTTTTTATGTTTTGCATTAAAGGATTTTTATTAAGTGATTTTTTCAAATAGATTATCCATTATTTTTTTCAAATATTTTACAAGATAAGCAATAAATAGTAAGTTAAAAAAAAAGGATGTACTAAAAAGTACATCCTTTTAAAGTCTTTAGTTAATAAATATTAACCGTTTCTTTTTTTGATAATTTCTTCAGAAACATTTTTTGGAACTTCTGCATATGAATCAAATAACATAGCATAAGTTGCTCTACCTTGAGACATAGATCTTAAGTCAGTAGAGTATCCGAACATTTCAGATAATGGAATCATTGCAACAACTAATTTAACACCAGCTCTGTCATCCATAGATTGAACTTGTCCTCTTCTTTTGTTACAGTCACCAATGATATCTCCCATATAATCTTCAGGAGTTTCAATTTCAACTTTCATCATAGGCTCTAGAATAACTGCACCAGCAGCAGCTGATCTACAAGCTTGTTTGAATCCCATAGAAGCAGCTAATTTAAATGCCATCTCAGATGAGTCAACATCGTGGTAAGAACCGTCGAATAATGTAACTTCAACGTCAACCATTGGATAACCTGCTAAAATACCACCAGCCATAGCTTCTTGACAACCTTTATCAACTGCAGGAACATACTCTTTTGGTACAACCCCACCTTTAATATCGTTTGTAAATTTATAGTTAGGCTCAGAACCAGATGGTAATGGTTTAATGTCTAAGAATACGTGACCATATTGACCTTTACCTCCAGATTGTTTAGCGTATTTGTACTCTTGTTTAACTGCATTTCTAATAGTTTCTCTATATGCAACTTGTGGAGCACCTACTTCAGCTTCAACTTTAAATTCTCTTTTCATTCTGTCAACGATAATTTCTAAGTGTAACTCACCCATTCCAGAAATAGCAGCTTCATATTCTTCGTGTGATTCGAAAGGCATAAAACGAGTATTTCCGTGAACAATTATTTCGTGATATCCAAAACCACCTAATTCTTGCGCTCTTATTCTTGCTTCTGCTATTGTACTGTAAACATCATTGATACCATCAACAGCACGTTTTACGATTGCCTGTACATCAAGATTTAAATTTTGCGGTTCATCTAAAGGAATATCAGTTAAACCTAAAGAAACTAAATTTGTCGGTACATAATAATCATCAAGTTCTGGTTTATCTTCATCAGTACCATAAGACATCGCTACTCTTTTTTCGTTTGGAGTTATCCACCACGCTTGTGACATTTGTGCAACCACTTTTTCCATTTCATCTTGAAGTTCTGGTATAACAGAAAAATCAAAATCAATGTAAAGTTTATCACCATATTTAGGAGTTAACCAACGATTTAATTCTTCTCGTATTTTAATTAATTGAGGCATAACAGCATTTTGATATAATGCTTTTTTAGCCTCTTTCATATTATTATATGTTGAAGAATCTGTATTATTTAAAAGTTGTACAGGAATATTATAAACGTTACAAAGATCTTTTATCGAAGCGTTATATTGTTCAATTAAAGAAAGATCAGCAGCGTTAAGTCCGAAATTAACCCAAGATAATTTTTTAGGAGTTATAATTACATCACCAGCATTATTACTTCCTTGATATTGTTGTTTAAATTTATCTTTTAATTGTCGTGCCTGTACTTCATTTAAATCACCTTCATCTGCCATTAATACCCCCCTCGCTGTTTGATTTTGTAAATATCTTACTCCTGTTGTAAGAGCTTCGTTATTTGCATCCATTGAACGAAGTCCAGCTTTAAGAGGTGACATTCCATAAAGGTGTGATCCTGTGCCATCATAATAAGGATTAAAGTCTTTTATATGGCAAATGGCATCAGCTGGTATTTTGTAAGTTCCATTGTATTGTAATGAATATTCTTTTACTGGTTCTAAAATTCCTCCAGAATGAATCTCCATAGCTTGTGAAGGTAAAACATAAAGTTCGCTAAATTTACCTACATTTTGTCCTGTGTCTGGTCCAATACCATAAATATATCTGTTACCAGTTAAAAGTCCAAAAGCTATAATTTCTTGAATCCAAGCATTATATGATTGAGATGGATTTGGTCTTTCTAAAAGTTCGTGAAGTTCAGTATCTTCTAATTCAACCAATGCACGTTTTTGAAGTATTCTTGATTGATTTAATGCCGAAGCGTTGAAATCTCCAGAAGTAAGTGCTTTATATCTTTTTAAATTATTTTCGTTTTGAATTTCATAAATTTGAAAAGGTACAGTTGTAGCAGCTTTTGTAATAATATTTACAATCGAGTAAACTGTGGAATTAAAACGATAACCTTTATTGATATAAGTTTCATCATTTTCTGGATTCCAAACTATTGAATCACCAAGATAATTATATATTGCTCTGTTGAAATATTCGCTGGTATTTTGACCATTTTTAGTCACCAACTTTTTTAATCTGTCTAAAATGGATGCCATTAAAAAAAATGTTTTTACAAAAGTAATAATTAAATAACAAAGAAGTCGACACCTTTTCCATAAGCACTATAAACACAATAACGTAGTGCATCAAATAAATGGTTATTCTTATCAACTGGTTTATTTATGATTGTTCCATCTTTCATTTGATCCCAATAATAGGTTTGATATTCTTTGATAAAATTCTTTGATTCTTTAGAAAGATAAATATCATATTCTTTTAGCAGATTAATTCCTGCGTTTACAGAACCTTGACCTTTTACAGCTGGTTTTGCTAATAGACCCCCCCTGCGTAAATC
>JALRJW010000288.1 GCA_023268955.1 Aliarcobacter sp.
AACTAGTAGTGAATATTGCTTTACCAGTATCTTGAAATGGCTTTCTCGGGCATCAATGTATTTGTTGGTTCGCTTGTCTGTAACTTCTAGTGGCAACGAGGTTTTCCCCGCCAATTTGAAACTAATATTGGTTCGAGCCATTTCTTGCAACCAATGGGCTACGTTGTATTTGTTTTTTGATTCTACCAAACTAGTTTCCAAACCAACTTTGGCAGTATATTGAAAAATAGCCCACACCAAAATAACCAAAATCAAACTAAAAATGATGAAAAATGGGTGGTACAGAGACAATAAGATAAGTCCGAATACTACTTGAATAGAGGCTGAAGAAAAATCAATTAATATTTTCGAAATTCCTTTTTGAACCGAAATAATATCAAAAAAGCGATTCATTAGCTCAGGAGCATAATGATTGTACAACGCTGACATTTTAATGTTTGGAATTCTAAACGCAAACTCAAATGCAGCACGGGTGAATAGTTTTTGCTGAAGAATCTCCGTTATTTTTAATTGACTAATTTGAAGAATACCTGAAAAAATAATACCCAGAATAACAAAAGTTACAAGCACTATCCACGCTGTACTTACTGCACCACCTTGGATAAGATTTATAATTGCTTGAATACCGATGGGCAAAGATAAATTTACCAAACCATTAAAAATAGCATACAAATAAATATACCTTATCTCCTGTTTATCATTTCTTAATAGCTTCCAAAACCTTCGTAAAGGCGTAAGACTATTTTCTTTTTTAGCATTTGAGTATTCATTTTTATAGTTGAAACAGGAATATTTAGTTCATGAATAGTCTCTTTTAATTGTTTTTGCAAATTCTCATCACTTTTTAGTAATGGTTTTAAGATATTTTTTGAAAAACTCAGAAAAACAATTAGTGAAAAAACAACCATTGGTATTACAATTAGGAAAAAATTATCTTTATTTAAACCAAACAAAGAGATTAAATAGTAATTTAAAAATAGAGTTATAATAGTTACTATTGAATAAATCACCGAAATAGTGATTAAGAAGTCTTTTTCTTTAGAATTCAACTTTGTACCCTATTCCCTTTAGATTTAAAATAAAATCTTTACCTAAAATTTTCTTTATATTATTTATATATACTCTTATTGAGCCTTCTGAGTACTCTTCATCAATACTCCAAAGTCTAGAAGCAATCATCTCTTTTGTAACTATTTGATTTTTTTGTTCGATAAAAAGTTGCAATAATTCAGCAACTTTCATAGGAAGATTTACATCTTTACCATTTTGAAGAAGTCTTTTATTTTGATGATCAAAGGAAAACTCACTGTTTAGTTTTATAGTTTCAAAACTTTTTTTGTTTCTTTTTAAAAGAGCTTTAATTCTAAACAACAATTCATCTAAATCAACAGGTTTTTTTATGTAGTCATCGCAGCCATTTTTAAAACCTTGGTGTAAGGTATCCTTATCTTTATAAGAAGTTAAAAAAATAGTTGGTGTTAGATCGTCACTATCTCTTAATTGAGACAATAAATCAAGGCCATTTATTTTAGGAACATTTATATCAAATATATATAAATCATAGTTTTTATAAAAATTTAACTCTAAGCATTGTTCACCATCATTGGCAACATCAACCTCAAAACCTTCATCATCTAAAAAGTCTTCAAGGGTTTCACAAAAAAGTTCATCATCCTCTAAAACTAAGATTTTATACATATTTTTTATTTAAACTCAGCGAAATTTTGTCTTAATGCTTCGTAGGCAACAATTGAAACAGAGTTTGCAATATTTAAACTTCTAGCTTCATTTGTCATAGGAATAGTAATCATCCCTTCAACTCTTTTATTCATAATAGTTTCAGGTAATCCAGCATCTTCTCTACCAAAATAAAAGTAATCATCTTTTTTAAATTCAGTATTAAAGTAAACTTTTTCTGTTTTTGTAGTTGCAAAGAAGTGTCTGTCATTTAAAGGATTTTTCGCCCAAAAATCTTCAATATCATCATATTCAATAACTTCTAAATCATACCAATAATCAAGTCCTGCACGTCTTACTTCTTTTTCAGTAATCTCTCCAAAACCATAAGGTTTGATTAGATGTAATCTACAATTTAAAGCAAAAGCTAGTCTTCCGATTGTTCCTACATTACCAGGAATTCTTGGCTCGTGAAGTACAATATTAAACATTATAAAATCACCGTTTTATTTCCGTGTACAAACACTTTATCTTCAAGTAAATGTGAAAATGCAGTAGCTAAAACGATTTTTTCTACATTTCTTCCGGCTTTTCTCATTTCTTGCCAAGAGTAAGAGTGGTCAACACTAACTACATCTTGAGCGATAATTGGACCTTCATCTAAATCATCAGTAACATAATGAGCAGTTGCTCCAATAATCTTAACACCTCTTTCATGTGCTTGTTTATAAGGGTTTGCTCCAATGAACGCCGGTAAGAACGAATGGTGAATATTTAATACTTTTTTAGGGAATTCTTGTACAAATTTAGGTGTTAATATTCTCATGTATTTTGCTAATACAATAATTTCAGGCTCATACTCTTTGATTTTAGTAATCATTTTATCTTCGTGTTCTTCCCTTGATAAACCTTCTGCACTA
>JALRJW010000335.1 GCA_023268955.1 Aliarcobacter sp.
AGTTCAATTTCACTTTTCTCTTTGTTATAAATTATTTTATCAGCAACTAAATAATAGTCACTAGAATAAGCTACAACTTCCCCTGTTGCTGTTATAACAATGATTGAGTGATTTCTTTCCAATAACTTATGAATATTTTTAGATACTAAAGGAGTCCATTCAAACTTCTTTTCTTCTAACCAAGGAGAGATAAGTTTATCTTCCCTGATTGTATTAACTGTCCAATTTAAGAACTCTTGCACTCTTATTTATCCAGTTCGTATGCATCATGTAAAGCTCTAACAGCTAATTCTGCATATTTTTCATCAATAATCATAGAAATTTTAATTTCAGAAGTTGAAATAATTCTAATGTTAATATTTTCACTACCAAGTGCTGTAAATGCTTTAGATGCAACTCCAGTGTGAGATTTCATACCAACCCCTACAATAGAAACTTTACAAATTTTATCATTGTAATCAATGTTTTCAGTTTCACCTTTGAATTTTTCCATTACAGTTTTACAGATTTCCCAATCAGTTGTTGGAATAGTGAAATCTAAATCAGTTTTACCATCAACACCAACAGTTTGAACTATCATATCAACATTGATGTTTGCATCAGCAAGTGCAGTAAAAATAGCTGAAGCAATTCCAGGTCTATCCGTAACTCCGTACATACCAACTCTAACTTGACTTCTATCTAAAGCAATTCCACTAACGATAGGTTTTTCCATAATTTCTTCTTCCTTTGTAATTAAAGTACCCTCAACATCAGGAGTGAAGCTACTTCTTGATACTAAATTAACATTTAATTTTTTTGCCATTTCAACAGATCTATTTTGTAGAACTTTCGCTCCTAAACTAGCTAGTTCTAACATTTCGTCATAAGAAATTGCGTTTAATTTTTTTGCTTTTGGTTCAATTCTAGGGTCTGTTGTGTAAATTCCATCAACGTCCGTGTATATTTCACATAAATCAGCTTCAATAGCTCCAGCAATAGCAACAGCGGTTAAATCACTTCCACCTCTACCTAAAGTTGAAACTCTTCCTGTATCTTGAGAAACACCTTGGAAACCTGCAACAATAATAATGTTACCATCAGCAATTGCATCTTTCATTCCACTTGTATCAATAGATTCAATTCTAGCTTTTGTATGTGCACTGTCTGTTACAATACCAGCTTGTCTTCCACTCATTGATGTAGCTTTGTAACCTTGTGAATTTAAAGCAATTGAAAGTAAAGCTGAAGTTACTCTTTCACCTGAACTTAATAACATATCAAGTTCATCACTCTTTGGAGTTTTAGTGTAACTTTCTGCGTACTCAATTAATTTATTTGTTTCACCACTCATAGCTGAAACAACAGCAATAATATCATCGCCTTGATTTCTAAACTTTTTAATTATTTCAGCAACATTTTGAATTCTGTCAAGTGTACCAACACTTGTACCACCAAATTTTAAAACTCTTAACATTTGTTAATTCTATCCTTTAAATATAGCCTTCGTTTTTAAAGTATTTTAATACTTGCTTATAAACAGTTCTTTTAAAAAAAGTTATGTAATCATAAATATTTGCAGTTGGAACAAACTTATATTCGCTAAATTCAGGAATTTCCGTTTGTATATTTATTTTTGCACCTTTTTTTAATTTTACTAAAAAATATTTTTGTCTTTGTCCATCATAAGGTTGCATCTTTTTAGCAATAGCAGGAGGAAATTCGTACGAAACCCATTTTGGATATTCAGCAATTATTTCTATCTCTTTAGTTCCAATCTCTTCTTCAAGTTCTCTATATAATGCTTCTTTAGGTGATTCACCTTCATCAATACCACCTTGTGGAAATTGCCATGCATTATCTACATCTGTTCTACAAGCTATAAATATCTCACATTTATGTGGATAACTTGAAGATAGAACTATTGCAGCTACATTTGGTCTATAATTTTTTGTGCTAGTTTGCTTTGTCGTCTCTTTTTTATCAGTCATAAATAAAATTTCCCTTATAATTAGCCAAAGATTATATAAAAATTAGGATTAAAAATTGCTTTTATACATTCACATACCATTTTGTGACAGCAAGTGTTTTTACTGCGCTTTTAATTCATATACAGATAAGTTTCACTTAAAACAAGAGTATATGAAATCTTTAAAAATGCAGTTAGAAAAAGAGATAGAAGATTACGTAAAACCAAACAATAAAATGTTTGAAACAGTATTTATAGGTGGTGGTACTCCATCAACAATTAAAAGTGAATTGTACG
>JALRJW010000304.1 GCA_023268955.1 Aliarcobacter sp.
TTGATCATCGAGTGGATAATCCAAACGTCCTGCAAGAACTTGATTTGTAAGTGAAGCACTCGCAAGCAACGGTGTGGATAAAACCTTACGATATTGAAGGTAATAATCCTGATAAACCGTAGGGCCAGCCGATTCATACAAAGCCACAGTGACTGAACCAAAATCTTGGGTGTCAGAGTCGGTGCGTATCTCTGGGATATTCAGCGAAAAGTCACGTCCATCAGGCGCCAGCACAAAGCTCGGGTTCTTAGGCAAAAATATATGAGTTATTAAAAACTAAATTTGATGAGTTTGTAATCACACTTATTTGAGGTGTATTTTTATTAAAATTTGCATGAATAAAAACAAAAAACATAAATACTGAAAGTATAAAAATGAAAAAAATAATAAATGATTTACTTAAAGTAGTTATTTCAAACTCCTATTATTTAATGACTGCGTGAATTTTAACATCTCTATATTAATTCTATGTTAAGTATAATACCAAAAAATAAACAAGACTGAAAGAAAATTATATGCAAAGATACTATCCAAACGTAACTTCAAAGGTTGATTTTAGATTTACTCAAAATGAAGACGATTTTATTGTTGAAGAACAACCTATTAGATTTAAAAATCAAGGAAACTTTTTAGTTTTAAAAGTAATCAAGAAAAATCAAAATACTTGGGATTTGATTGAAAAAATGGCAAATTTTTTAAAATGCTATCCAAATGAAATAGGATATGCAGGTTTAAAAGATAAGCATGCAACAACAACTCAATATATTACGATTCCTAAAAAATATGCAAAAGATATTAAAAAATACAAACATAATAAAATAAAAATTTTAGAAGAATATCTGCACAATGAAAAACTTTCTATTGGAGATTTAGTAGGAAATAAGTTTACAATTAATCTTTATGAAGTTGATTTTAATAAATTAAATGCAATTGAAAAGAGACTAAAGCTTATTGCAAAAAATGGTATGCCAAATTACTTTGGTTTTCAAAGATTTGGAAAAGATATTGATGATAATTTAGCTAAAGCAAAAGAGATTATTGAAGGTGAGTTAATTATAAAAGATAGAAAAATTCATAAAATGATTATTGCTGCATACCAAAGTGATTTTTACAACAGATGGTTAGTTGAAAGATTAAAATTATCAAAAGATGAGTTTAAACTTTTAGATGGAGATATTTTTTATGATTTTAAATCAAAAAAATATTTCACGCCAAATGCCATTACTAAAAACATTCAAGAGCAATTTGAAAATAAAGCAATTGTTCCAACAGGTCTTCTTTGTGGAAGAAAAGTATTTAGAGCTGCAAATGAAGCTAGAAAAATAGAAGCAAAATATGATGATGAATTTATGCAAGAAAAAGGTTACAGAAGAGAAGCTATTGTATATCCAAAAAACATATTTACAAAATATAATAAAGAAGAAGAAAAATTAACTTTAGAGTTTGAGTTGCCAAAAGGTGCTTATGCAACTGTATTGTTAGAAAATATTGCTAATAGAAATTTATAGAAGAAAGGTTCTTCTATAAATCCTCAGTTATGGTAAAGTTATAACTTTATCCCCAATGTAGAATTTGTTTCTTATAGAGATGATCTTGTCTTTTTCATCATAACTTAAGTCATCGATAGTTGTTTGTTGAAAATCTTTAGATAATTTAATCAAATAACCTTGTGATTCAACTGCATAAATATCATTTTTCGAAGATGCTATTGCATTAATTTTTGCAAATTTAAATTTTTGAGATGATAGCTCTTCAAGTGATTTTGATAATTTTATTAGTTTCCCATCTAAAGTAGCAACAAAAATATTTTCTCCATCAACAACAACATCTTTAATTTCAAAATCTTTTGATATTATATTTTTTGTTGATATTGAAATCAACTTATTAGCCGTTGCAGCAATTAATGTCTCTCCATCATCCATTACATCTAGAAAAATTACGTTATTAAATTGTCCATCTGGATCTATAGGAATTTTTTTGATTGTTGATTTAGATTCTAAAGAAACAATTACAATTTTTCCATCTAAACTTGGAAATAATACTAAATTACCTAAGAAAAATGGATTAGTAATTCTTGTATCATTTGCTAATGATACTTTTTCATAATCTTTAAAGATCACTTCATTTTTATTATTTCTTAGTTCAAAAGAGTTATCCGAATAAATAATAGCAAGAATATCATCATTTTTAGAAGCAGCAACTACAACATTGTTAAGAGTTATCTCATTTTCACCTACAAAAATTTTATCTTTAAAATTTGTAGAAATTATTTCATTTTTGTTTGTAGAATTTAAAAAAACAAAACCATCTTTTAATGAAATTTCTGAAATACCTGATTTTGAAATTACATTTCCATTTTCTAGAGTAGCCCCGTCTCTATTAATGTATTTGATATCCGATTTTAAATCACTTGTTGAAACAGAAATATCTACAGTTTTTTCAGGTTCAAAAGATTTTTTGCTACTGCATCCCGTATATGAAATAGCTAAGAAAGTTATTAAGCTTAATGTTGCTAATTTTTTCATTTTATTTTACCCTTTTATAGTTTTGCTTCAATGTGGTGCATTAATAATTGCGATAATTGATTTGCTTGTGATGTCTCAGGAATTAATTTTAAAATAGATTTTGCTTCTTCATATTTTCCATCTTGAGTTAAAATCATTGCTTTGTTAAAAATAGCAAACTCTTTTAATAAAAATCTATTATCCATAGATAATTCATTTAATTTGTTTAAGTCATTTTTTGAAATAGCTTCATTATAAGTCATTAATTCTTTTAAATATGGAACATTTACAGTTGCGATTTCACTGTTTTTTGAAGCTTTGATAAATAAAGCAACTTCATAAAGTCTTTTGTCTAACTCTTTTAAAGTGTTTAAAGCTTTTTCATCTTTGTTATCTTTCAAAAACAGATTCATTGCTTCATTCGCAGCGATTTTGTTAGATGCATCAACACTTTTTTTATAGTTGATTCCACCAACAGCAGCAACTATAATAATTGCAACTCCAATAATTAAAAGTTTATACTTCTTCCAAAATCTTTCAACTTTTATTGTTCCTTCAAGAAATTTCTCTTCAGTAGTAAGTTCTTGTTTGATAAAGTCAACATTTTCTTTCATACTCATGGTGTTTTACCCTTTAATGACAGTTTTATTTATGTAATATTAATTGGTTGATATGTTACAGCAAATTAAATAAAATCTTACTTTTATGATCTTTTTTGTATAATCTTAACTCATAATTTACAAAGGTTTTTAAGTATGAAAAAATTTATAACACTATCACTTTTAACATTTTCACTAATAACAAATTTAAATGCAAATGAAGAAAAAACAAGTGAAGAACCAACTAGATTTGAGTCTCTTTCTAAGTTAACTAAAGTTATTGGAACAGTTGAAAAATATTATGTTGATGAAATTAAACTAAATGAAATCGTAAACAAAACTCTAAAAGGTTTAATGCAAGAGTTAGATGCTCACTCAAGTTTTTTAGACCAAAAATCATCAAAGGAGATGAGTATTCAAACAAAGGGTGAGTTTGGAGGACTTGGAATTACTGTTGGTATGAGAGATGCCGCTTTAACTGTTATTTCTCCAATTGATGATACACCTGCATTTAACGCTGGAATAAAATCTGAAGATATTATTCTAAAAATTGATGATAATGCAACTTTAAATATGACTTTAGATGAAGCTGTTTCTTTAATGAGAGGAAAGCCAGGGACTGATATTACTTTAACAGTTGTAAGAAAGGGTGAAACAAAACCTTTAAATATCAAAATTACTAGAGATATAATCAAAATTCAATCAGTTTTTGCTAAAAAAATTCAAGATGAAAATTTATTGTATTTAAGAGTTTCAAGTTTTGATTCTAAAGTAGTTGATGGTTTAGTTGATGCAATAAAAGAGGCTGATTGGGCAAAAGGAATTGTTTTGGATTTAAGAAACAATCCGGGTGGTCTTTTATCTCAAGCAATAGGTGTTGTTGATATTTTTGTAGACAATGGAGTTATTGTTTCTCAAAAAGGAAGAGATGCAGCTGATGAAGAAAAATTTGAAGCAACAAAAGCAAATACATTAACAAAACTTCCTGTTGTTGTTTTAGTTAATGGTGGTTCTGCTTCAGCTTCAGAAATTGTAAGTGGAGCATTGCAAGACCACAAAAGAGCAGTAATTGTAGGTCAAAAAACATTTGGTAAGGGTTCTGTTCAAGCTGTTTTACCTATAAATGAAGATAGAACTGAGAATATTAAATTAACAATAGCAAAATACTATTTACCTAGTGGAAGAACTATTCAAGCAACAGGTGTAACTCCTGATATTATTGCTTACGATGGTAAAGTAACTAAAAATGAAAATGATGATTTTAAAATTAAAGAGGCTGATTTAAAGAAACACTTAGAGGGTGAGTTAGAAAAAATTGGCGATAAAGTTGAAAAGAAAGATGATGAATTAAAAGATGATAAAAAATTAGTTAGTCTTGAAAAAATTGAAAATGACAACCAACTTAATACATCAATTAATATCTTGAAATCATTAATCATAATGAATAAATAAGAAGCAAAGAACACAATCTTAACCGGAGGAAATAAATGAATATTAGTGATATTATATCACTTGGTCTATGGCCAGAGTCAAAAAAAACTACAACTCAAAAAGGAATTGATGAGTTAGAAAATTTAGGTTATCACCTTTTTTACATTGGTAAAAATGCAGACCTTTATACTTGTCCAGGTGATGAACCAAAAGTTCTATTAGTTAGAAGTGACAGATGTTCTGTTTTTGATATTCCACTAAATTTAGAAATTGAAGGAAAGGGTGTTTCTCAAACTTCTATTTCAAATATGGGTGCTGCTTTTGCAAATGAAGAAGGAATAAGAACAGCTATTTTAAATGAAAAAATAGATGACTCTTTAGCTATTGCTCCTAGATGCCAAATGATGGAATTATGCAAACCACTTGAAGCTGAAATTGATGGAGAGGTAGTTCAATTTGAATTAATCTTTAGAAATTATTTAACAGGTTCATTGTTTGATGCTTGTCAAAATGGAATTGATCCTTATGGTTTAAATTTATCAAAAGATTTACCACAATGGCATAAATTTGAAACGCCATTATTTACGCCAACTACAAAGGGTGTAAAAGATATTCCTTTAAACACACAAAAAGTTAAAGAAAAAATTCCTGAAATTGCTACAAGTTTAGAGAATTTATTTAAAAAATTCACTCAATTTGCTTTAGACAATGGAATTATTGTAGTTGATACAAAATTTGAAGTTTTTGTAAATGCAAAGGGTGAATGGATTTTAGGTGATGAGGTTTTAACTCCTGAGAGTTCAAGATTTATAGCTAAAGCTGATTTTGATGCTGGAAACTATATTTCAATGGATAAACAAATCTTAAGAGACTTTGGAAAATCACAAGATTGGAAAGGTCAAGCAAAAGATTTAAAACCTGGACAAAAGCTTGATGTAAATGTACCTACTGAAATAAAAGATAGAATTTTAAATGGGTATACAACTATATTAAATAGTTTAAAAAAATAACACAAAAAACAAAGAATCTAATATCATAAGAGATTTTTAGATATAATCGCAAAAATATTAAAAAAGAGGAATAAATGAAAGCAATCGTAAATGTAGCATTAAAAAAAGGTGTATTAGACGACCAAGGTAAAGCAACTCACCACGCTTTAGATACTTTAGGATTTAAAGAAATCATTAAAGATGTTAGAATTGGAAAACAAATTATCTTAGAATTAAACTCTACAAATGAAGAAGATGCAAGAGCAGAAGTAACTAAAATGTGTCAAAAACTTTTAGCAAACACTGTTATTGAAGATTATGAAATTGAGATAGTAGGTTAATGATGAAAGTTTCAGTATTACAATTTCCAGGAACAAACTGCGAATATGATACAAAGTATGCTTTTGAAAAAATTGGGGCTACAGTTGAGATTTTATGGCATAAAGATAAAACAATTCCTGCTGATACAGAACTTTTAGTTATTCCTGGTGGATTTTCATATGGGGATTATTTAAGATCTGGTGCTATTGCTAGATTTGCAAACATTATGGAAGCTGTTCAAGAATATGCAGCTAAAGGTGGAAAAATCTTAGGTATTTGTAATGGTTTTCAAATTTTATTAGAAGCTGGATTATTGCCTGGTGCTATGAAAAGAAATGATTCTTTACATTTTATTTCAAAATTCCATAACTTAAAAATCATCAACAATGACAATGACTTTTTATCTTTAATGAAAAAAGATGAAGTGGTTAATATTCCTGTTGCTCACCATGATGGTAACTACTACATTGATGATGCTGGATTAAAAGAATTAGAAGCTAACAATCAAATTTTAGTTAAATATTGCGATGAAAAAGGAAACACTGTTAATATGAATGGTTCTGTTTCAAATATCGCTGGTATTTGCAATAAAGAGAAAACTGTATTTGGTTTAATGCCTCACCCTGAAAGAGCTATTGAAGAGCTACTTGGATGTGTTGATGGTGTTAGAATGTTAAAAGGTTTCTTACAATAATTTATAATTTTGTAGCATGTAAAATGAAAAAAATATTAACTTTAACACTCTTTTTATCAATATTTTTTTCAAATGCTTTATATGCTGCAAAAACACTATATCTTTCTTACGAAAATATTCCCAAAAAAGTTTATAAAAATCAAAGATTTTTTGTTGAAATAAAAGCTTTAGTTACGGCATCTGATTTTGATTATTTAACATTAACCCATACAGATGGAAGAAATGTTGATGTTTTAGATGAAAAACTACAGTGGGAAAAAGTTGCAAATAATCAATTCAAAGCAAAGGTTTATTTTAAAGCTTATGAAGGTAAATTTAAAATACCTAAGTTTGTTGTAACAAAGGTTAAAGGTTTTGAAATACTTGAAACAGCTATTTTAGATACTAAAGAAATTGATTATTCAGATATTGGTATCGGTAATCAAAACTTTTCAGGTGTTATTGCTAGTAATGTTAGTGTTAGAGCCTATAAAACAAAACAATATAACAATCAAGAAGCTTTAACTTTAGTTGATATAGATGGATATAATTCAAATTTAGAAAATTTCAATATAAATGGAATTAATGAGCAAGGTATTTCTAAAATAAATGATGATGATAGACCTCACCAAAATCTTGTTTACTATTTTGTTACACCTGTATATGAAAAAAAATTAGTCTTTTCATATTTTGATATAAATTCAAAGAAGTATGTTGATATTACAATTCCTTTGATTTTGCAAAATGAATTAGTTAGCACACAAACTGATTTAAATCCAAATGATTCATCATTTGAAAAATATAAAAAAATTGCAATAGCTATAATTTTTGTTATATTTATAATTCTTTCATATTTAAAAAGAAAAAAGATTTTATATTTTAGTACATTTGTATTAGGAATTATTGCAGTGATTTATTTAACACCATATAGAAGTGGAGTTATAAAAAAAGATTCATATATTTATATTCTGCCTACAAAAAATTCAACAATTTTCTTCCAAACTCAAGAGAATTTAAAAGTTGATATTTTAGAGAAAAAAGATAACTTTATCAAAGTTATGGGTACAGAAAAAAAATTTATTGGATGGATAAAGGAAGATAGTCTTGGAAAGAATTAGAGGAATAATTTTATTAATTCAATTTTCAATAACTGTAGCTATTACGGTTGTTTTAATGTATACATTTAAAAATCATACACATAAAGTTATCAAAGTATGGATGAAATTTCAAATGTGGGCTTTAGGAATAAAACTAGAGCAAGAAGGAAAACTTGATGAATCTTGTGATTTAGTGATTATGAATCATCAATCATTACTTGATATTATTGTTATGGAATATATTCATCCAAGAGATTTAGCATGGGTTGCTAAAAAAGAGATTAGTGATCTATTTTTCTTTGGACATATTATTAAAGCACCAAGAATGATTAGCATTGATAGGGAAAATAAAGCAGGTTTAGTTAGTCTTTTAAAAGAAGCAAAAAATAGACTTGATTTAGGAAGACCGATAGCAATGTTCCCTGAAGGAACTAGAAGTGATGGTAAATCTATGCTTGAATTTAAACCAGGTGCAAAAATGATTGCAAATAAATTTAATTTAAAAGTACAGCCTGCAATTATCATTAATACATTAAATATTGTTGATTCAAAAAAATTAAAAGCTAAGCCTGGAATTGTAAAAGTAATATATTTAGATCCTGTTCAAGCAGATAAAAAATCTGAATGGTACGAGGAAACTGAAGCTAAAATGAAAGAAGTTTTAGATTTAGAAATAAAAAAATGGAATGAAAGATAATGACACTAAGTGCTCAAACAGTATTTGCAGTTGGTCTTGGTGGAGCTTTAGGTGCGATTGCTAGAGCATATAGTGTTCATTTATCAAATAAATATATTCCTTTAGAACTTCCTTTAGGAGTTCTTTTAGTAAATATAATAGGTTCATTTATCATTGGACTTTTATTTGCTTATTTTGCACATTTTCCTACAAATGATACAACAAAAGCATTTTTAACTACAGGCTTTTTAGGAGCTTTAACTACATATTCTACTTTTGCAATAGAATCATATCTTTTATTAAATACATCAGTATTTTTAGCTGTAAGCAATATTGTTTTAAATGTTTTTGGAACAATAATAGCTGCTGGAAGTGGCTTTAAAATGATGCAGTTTTTCATAAAATAAAAGCAAAAAATCTTTAAGTATTAAAAGGCTATAATAAGCCAAAATTATAAATGTAAGGAATTAATTATGGGTATCCCAAGTGGTATGGAACTAGTAATCATTGTACTTGTAGTATTATTATTATTTGGTGGAAAGAAAATTCCAGAACTAGCTAAAGGTTTAGGTTCAGGTATTAAAAACTTCAAAAATGCAATCAAAGATGATGAAAAAACTGAAGATGTAGCAAATACAGATAAAAAAGAAGAAATCGAGAAAAAAGCAGAAGCAACAACAACTTCTGAAACAAAAGATAACAAAACAGTTTAATTAAAGGTTAGTTGTATTGCAAAATATTGTAAAAAAACATATTGAAGAAATTTTAGAAAAAGATATAGTATTAGAAAAACCAAAAGATATTACTCTTGGACATTTTGCAACTCCAGTTGCTTTTTCACTAGCTAAAGAATTAAAAAAATCACCTATGGTTATTGCAGAAGAATTAGCAAGCAAATTTGCTGATTCTTCAATTTTTGAAAAAGTAGAGAGTGTAAAGGGATTTATTAACTTTACTCTTTCAAAATCATTTTTGCAAAAAATGGTTGATGAAGCTTTAAAATTAGGATTAAATTTTTCTAAAGGTGAAAAAAAATCTGAGAAAATTCTTTTAGAGTATGTATCAGCAAACCCTACAGGTCCACTTCATATTGGACACGCTAGAGGTGCAATTGCTGGAGATACAATAGCAAGAGTAGGAAGACACTTAGGTTTTGATATTACAACTGAGTATTACATTAATGATGCTGGTGCTCAAATGGATTTATTAGGTCTTTCAATTTCACTTGCAGCTAGAGAATATCTTTTAAATGAGACTGTGCAGTATCCTGAAAATTATTATAGAGGTGATTATTTATTAGATATTGCTAAAAAAATCCAAGAAACTCATGGTAATGATATTTTTAAAGATGAATCAAGATTTAAAGAGATGGCTTTATTTGGTAAAGATGAAGTTATGAAAATCATCATCAAAGATTTAGGTGATTTAGGAATAGAGTTTGAAAATTTTGTTTCTGAAAAATCTTTATATTATGCATGGGACGAAACTAAAAAAGTTTTAGAAAACAATGACTCTTTATATGAAAAAGAGGACAAAGTTTATTTAAGATCAACTGCCCATGGAGATGATAGTGACAGAGTTGTTGTAAGAGACAATGGTATTCCTACATATCTTGCTGGAGATATTATTTATCATAAAGATAAATATGATAGAAAATATGACAAATATATCAATATTTGGGGTGCAGATCACCATGGATACATCACAAGGGTAAAAGCTGCAATTGAGTTTTTAGGAAATGATTCTTCAAAACTGGAGATTATTTTATCTCAAATGGTTCAATTACTTAAAGGTGGAGAACCATATAAGATGTCTAAAAGAGCAGGAAATGTAATTTTGATGTCTGATATTACTGAAGAGATTGGAAGTGATGCTTTAAGATTTGTATTCTTAACTAAAAAAAGTGATACACACCTTGATTTTGATGTTGAAAAACTAAAAAATCAAGACTCTTCAAATCCAATTTTTTACATTAATTATGCACATGCAAGAATCAATCAAGTGTTTGCTAAATCGCAACACTCAATTGATAATTTAGAGTCTGTAAAATTTGAAAATATTCACAATGATGGATTAAACTTAGTGTATGAATCTTTACTTTTAGATGCTGTGTTAGAAGATGCATTTGAAAAAAGAGATATGCAAAAAATTACAGATTATTTATATAATCTAGCAAATAGTGTTCATAGATTTTACAATGACCATCAAGTTATTGGAAGTGAAAATGAAAATGAAAACCTAAAAGCATTAAGTATGGCTGCTTTATCTATAAAAGTAGGTTTAAGTTTATTAGGTATAACTGCTAAGGAGAAGATGTAATGAAATGGGTAATAATTATATTTATCTTGGTAATTGCAGTTGCAATTGGAACAGGATATATGGGTGGAGCTAAAGATGCTACATCAAATTACAATAAAGTAATGACAGGAAGGTAAATTTACCTTCCTTTTTTTATTGATAAATTAATTTATCTTTTTTCAGCTAATTCAGCTAAAAACTCTTCTAAAGAGTATTTTTCTCTATATTGTTCACTCATTAAGTGAATGAAAATATCACCTAAATCACAAATCGTCCAGTTATCATCTTCATCAACTCTAATAAACTCTTCACCCTTTGGTTTTAAATCAGTTCTTAAGTTGTTTAACAAAGCAACACCATGTTTAGGATTTAGTGTAGTTGCAATTACTACATAATCAACAATGTAATCTTTTTTTGTTAAATCAATAACCTCAATGTTTTCTGCTTTTTTGCTATCAAGAATATCTTTAATATCTTCAAGTCTTTTGTTACTCAATTTTATTTTCCTTATTTTAGTATCTCTTTTAAATCATTTTTTATTACAGCCGGAATATATCTATAATCAATCTTATTTCTTAAGATAGTTGAGCTGATATTAACATCTACATCTAAAATTTTCAATTCAGTCGGCGTTTCATAACCATACCTAGTAGCAACTACAAACTCTACTAAATGATTTAACTCATCTATTCCTTGCCATAGATGAAGTTGTTCATAATTATCTGCACCGATAATAAAGTAGATTTTAGAAGCTTTATACTGTTTTTTTAAATGCTTTACGGTATCTAACGAATAAACACTCTTTTTTTGTGAAATTTCATAATCACTTACATCAACATTTTTTAATTGTGAAAAAACATTTAAAAGCAATTTATATCTTTTTTGCGGTGCAATATGATAGTTGCTTTTTAATGGATTTATAAATGTTGGTACAACGATTAGTCTTGATATATCAAGTTTTGTAAATGCTTTTTTTACAATCTTTACATGAGCAGTATGAATAGGGTCAAAACTGCCACCAAATATCGCTATATTCAAGTGTCTATATACCTTCTAAATGTATTTAAATATTATTATAGCAATTTTTAGATAAAATATTTGGCTAAATAGAAAATAAAGGGAAAATAATGGCCGTTAAAGTTGCGATTAATGGATTAGGAAGAATTGGAAGATGTGTTGCTAGAATTGTTGCTTCTAGAGATGATGTTGAATTAGTAGCTTGTAATGCAAGTGGTTCTGAAGAGATGATTCAGTACAACTTAAAGTATGATACTGTTCATGGTCCAAAGTTTGATGTTGAAGTAAAAGATGGATACATTCATATTGGAAAAGATAAAGCAAAATTAATAGCTGAAAGAGACCCTGCTAAAATCAACTTTGCTGATTATGGTGCAGATGTTGTTTTAGAGTGTACGGGTGCATTCTTAACTCAAGAGTCTTGTCAAGCTTACGTTGATAATGGTGTAAAAAAAGTAGTTATTTCAGCTCCAGCTAAAGATGATACTCCAACATTTGTAATTGGTGCAAATGAAGATACATATGCAGGTCAAGCTATCGTTTCAAATGCTTCTTGTACAACAAATGGTTTAGCACCAGTTGCTAGAGTACTTGATGATGCATTTGGAATTGAAAAAGGTTTAATGACTACAATTCACTCATATACTTCTTCTCAACCAATCTTAGATGCAAAAGATAAAAAAGATCCAAGAAAAGGAAGAGCGGGAGCAACTAACTTAACTCCTTCAAGTACGGGTGCTGCAAAAGCAATTGGAAAAGTAATGCCTCATTTAAAAGGGAAATTAAATGGTCAAGCAATTAGAGTTCCAACTCCGAATGTTTCTTTAGTAGACTTAACAGTTACACTAAAAAAAGATGTAACTTTAGAAGAAGTTTGCGAAGCGTTTAAAGTATCTGCAAATGGAAATTTAAAAGGTATTTTAGGTGTTGATGAAGAGTATAGAGTAAGTTCTGATTTCAATGGTGAAACATTATCGACAGTTGTTCCTTTAGATACAATTCAAGTTATCGAAGGGAATATGGTAAAAGTTTTATCTTGGTATGACAATGAGTGGGGTTATTCAACAAGATTAGTGGACATGGGTGTTCACGTAGCAACTAAATAAGGGTTTTAATGAAGTTACAAGAGATTAAAAATATCAATATTTCTGGTAAAAGAGTATTTATTAGATGTGATTTTAACGTTCCTATGGATGAATATAATAACATTACTGATGATAGAAGAATTAGATCTGCTTTAAATACAATTAGATACTGCATTGATAATGATTGTTCAATTATTTTAGCTTCTCACTTTGGTAGACCAAAAAATGGTTTTGAAGAAAAATTCTCTTTAAAACCTGTTGCTAAAAGACTTCATACTCTTTTAAAACAAGAGATTAAAATGGCTCCAAGCATTGTATGTGATCAAACAATTGCAATGGCAAAAGAGTTAAAAGCTGGTGAAATTTTATTATTAGAAAATATGAGATTTGAAGCTGGTGAAACAAAAAATGATGAAGAATTAAGTGCGAAATTAGCTTCAATGGCTGATATTTATATCAATGATGCTTTTGGAGTTTCACATAGAGCTCATGCTTCAGTTGAAGGTATTTCAAAGCATTTTGATATTGAACATAAAGCAGCTGGATTCTTACTAGCTAAAGAGATTAAATTTTTCCACCATATAGTTCATAATCCAAAAAGACCATTTGTATCAATTGTTGGTGGTTCAAAAGTTTCAGGAAAACTTGAAGCATTATATAATTTAGTTCCAAAAGTTGATAAAGTTGTAATTGGTGGAGGAATGGCGTTTACATTCTTAAAAGCATTAGGGCATGAAATTGGAAACTCTTTAGTTGAAGATGATTTAATTCCAGAAGCTTTAAAAATTATGGAAGAAGCAAAAAATTTAGGGGTTAAATTTTATTTACCTGTAGATGTTGTTGCTGCTGAAGCATTTGATAAAGAAGCTATTGCTAAATTAGTTCCAGTTCAAGAGATTCCTAAAGATTGGATGGGATTAGATATTGGACCTGCGAGTGCTTTATTATTTAGTGAAGTATTAGAAGATGCAAATACAATTTTATGGAATGGACCAATGGGTGTTTATGAAATGGATAAATTTGCAAAAGGTTCAACTAAAATTTCTCATGCAGTTGCAAGTTCATATGCTACAACTGTAGTTGGTGGAGGAGACACAGCTGACCTTGTAAGAATTACAGGTGATGAAGATGAAATGACATTTATTTCAACTGGTGGTGGAGCTTCTTTAGAGTTAATTGAAGGTAAAGTTTTACCTGGAGTTAAAGCTCTAGTTATAGAGGAATAAGAGTTTATGGCTATTATTGCAAGTAACTTCAAAACAAATCACACAAGAAAAACAACGAAAGAATTTATTCAAACTGTAAACAGTTATTTAGAAGAAAACAAAATTGAAAATGAAGTTATAGTTTTCCCAACTTCATCTTCACTAGATAACTTTAATACAGTTTGTAATTTAACTATTGGGGCACAGAATGCATATGCTGTTAATTCTGGGTCATTTACTGGAGAAATTGGTACGCAACAACTTGATGAATTTAACATCAAAACAATTTTAATAGGACATAGTGAAAGAAGACATATTCTAGGTGAAACTCAAGAGGAAATTGCTTTAAAATATGAGTTTTACAAAGATTTAGGATATAAAATTGTTTATTGTATTGGTGAGCCGTTAGAAGTTAAGCAAGAAGGGCTACAAGCCACTTTAGAATATATTTATGAGCAGTTTGTAGGAATTGATACAAATTATGAAAATCTGATTTTAGCCTATGAGCCTGTATGGGCAATAGGAACAGGTGTAACAGCAACTAATGATGATATTAAAAATGTTCATAATGCTATAAAAGAAAAAATAAACAAACCACTACTTTATGGTGGAAGTGTAAAAGTGGAAAATGTTGCTGAAATTTGTGCAATCCCAAACGTAGATGGTGCATTAATAGGAACAGCTTCTTGGATAAAAGAAGATTTTATTCAAATTATAGAAAATACAAAGGATTTATAAGATGTTTATGAAGGGTAAAAAAGGTGTAATTTTAGGTGTTGCAAACAATAAGTCGATTGCTTATGGAATTGCAAAAGCATGTGCAGCACAGGGTGCTCAAATTGCATTTACTTATTTAAATGATTCTTTAAAGAAAAGAGTTGAACCAATCGCTGCTGAGTTTGACAGTGCTGATTTAGTTTATCCTTGTGATGTTTCAAAACCTGAAGAGATCAAAGCTTTAAAAGAGAGTTTAGAAAAAGATTTAGGTCAAATTGATTTTATCGTTCACTCAATTGCATTTGCTCCAAAAGAAGGTTTATCTGGAAGATTCTATGATATTTCTAAAGAAGCATTTGATATTGCTATGGATGTTTCTGTTTACTCTTTAATTGAAGTAGTTAGAGAATTAAAACCATTATTAAGTGATAATTCTTCTGTTTTAACACTTACATATTATGGTGGAGCTAAATATATTCCTAACTATAATTTAATGGGTGTAGCAAAAGCAGCTTTAGAGATGACTACAAAATATTTAGCTGAAGACTTAGGAAAAGATGGAATTAGAGTAAATGCTATTTCTGCAGGTCCTATTAAAACTTTAGCAGCTGCTGGTATTGGGGACTTTAGATTTATGTTAAAGTGGAATGAAGCTCATTCACCACTTAAAAAGAATGTTTCAATTGATGAGGTTGGAAATTCAGGTATGTATTTATTATCTGATTTAAGTAGCGCAGTAACTGGTGAAATTCATTATGTTGATAGTGGTTACAATATTATGGGT
>JALRJW010000330.1 GCA_023268955.1 Aliarcobacter sp.
AGAAAAGTGGAGTCGTAACGGACTGAGAAATTGGAGTGAGATTTATCCTCAGCTTTGTATATTTTTCAGCGAAATTATGGAAAAATATACAAAGTAAGAAATGAGGCTAAAGGTGATTTACACAGTTTAATTTACAAGCCCAAATTAATCGGGTCTTTTTATCATATATCCACTACCTCTTATGTTTATGATAAAGTCTTCTTTTAAAACTTTTTTTACCCTGTTTACTTCAGCTCTTATAGTTGCATTATCTATATAATCATCATTCCAAACATAGGTTCTAAACATATCATAGTTTACAACTAAGCTTCTATTATGTGCTAGAAGTTCAATAATTTGAAGTTGTCTTTTTGGCAAAATATGGGGTTCATTATTAAATAATAAAGTCATTGACTCAGAATCAAAGCTATAGTGCTCAGAAAGTCTTTTATGTTTTTGAGGAACAATTCTTGTTTTAAGAATTTTATTAATTCTTAATGTAAGTTCTTTTAAATGGAATGGTTTTTTAAGATAATCATGGCATCCAATATCAAAAGCTCTAGTTATATCTTCAATATCAATAAGTGCAGAAATAAAAATAGTTGGAACCATTCTTTTTTGACTATGCATGTATTCTAAAATAGTAAAACCATCAATATCAGGTAAATTAATGTCTAGTATTAACAAGTCAAATCTTTCTTGTTGTAAAGTTTCAAGACATTGAGTCCCTGTAACGGTTTTAACTATTATATGTCCTGTTGATGTTAGATATTCAGAAATCATATCGTTTAACATGATATCATCTTCAAGAAGTAATATTTTCATTCTATTCCTTTAAAAATATATGTAAATGTGTTCCAATTTTCACCAGAGTCTAAAATAATATCAATATCCTCTTCTGTGCAAATTCTTTTTACTAAATTTAATCCTAAGCCAAAACCTTCCTTTGAACTCTCTTCTCTGTAATATTCTTCAAAGATTTTATCTTTATCAAGAATTTGAGTAGAATTACTTTTGAAAATAAGATGACAATCATTATTAATTATTTTAATCATAACACTTATTTTCTCACCAACAAAGGTATATTTTATAGCATTTGTAATGTTATTATCTACTAATCTTTGTAATTTTATCTCATTAAAGTTTATAGTTACTGTTTTTCTACAGCTTGTAAACTCTAAAGTCTTTTTAACTTGTTTTGCACTTTGTTCAAAAAAATCAATTCTACTCCTCATATAATCAACTAAGTTAATCTTATGTGTAGCTCTATTTACATGATCTTTTTTAATTAAATAACTTAAATCATCATAAATATTAAATACATTTTTCATAGCAACTTCAATATTTGATAAATATTTGTTTTTACCAAATTCCATTTCACACATTTCAATATTTCCCATTATGATAGATAACGGAGTATTTGTTTCATGAACTGCATGTTTTAAAAACTGTTTTTGTGAAGTTAATACAGTTTGAGCATAATCTGTTTTTATTTTTAGTTCTTTTGATTGCCGTACATAATCTTCTGAAGATTGTTGAATTAAATGAGTCAATGCTTGTAAACTTCTTGAATGGTCACTTATTTTATTTGAAGAGACTTGATTGCTATTTTTTTTAGTTGTTTCAATATTTATTTTTTCACTTAATGCAACTACAGTTAAAGTCTGATTTAAAAGTGTGTTTTTATTATTTTCATGGAAAAATTCACCATATGTGAAAAATCCAGTTGTAGGAGCAATTTTAGAAAAAGGTTTAATTTCCATATCCATTAAACTTGGCATATACCTTCTTCTAGCCATGCAGGCATATATAAAAAATGTTTCTGAATTCCCAACTGTACATTCATCAAATAAAGCTTTTAATGGATTACTCATAATAAGTTCCATATTCCCAAAACCAAGCTTTACAATATCACCTTCATTTAAGTTTCCAGCAAAACTTAAACTTCCATCATCATGTTTTGCAATTACAGCTCTAGCTAAACCTAAATTGTTTTGTTGAACTATCAGTGGAAATTCTATTCCTGTTGCAGGTAAAGATTTCGCAACATAATCTCCTAAATATTTTTTGTAAAAATCAACAGGAGTTAAGCCAGATATTTTATAAACTCTATTTCTGTCTGCTTTTTCAATTACATGATCAATACCAATTGGGGACCAGTTAAAGTTAAAAGCATTGCAAGCCTTTAAAATGTCTGAATTTAAAGATACACCAACTGCACCTTTTGTTAATATTGTATTTTGTGAAGAAATAAAAGTTTGTTGAAAACTTGCATTGTCCCCTGCCATACCCCCAGCTACAATTACTTTTTCATTTACCGATGTAATACCATTTAAAAATTCTTCTCCATTAGCACTAGCCCCATCAGTAAATGTGATGATTAACTTTGTATTATCTGTTAAAAGGTCGTTGGCTAATTGTTTTCCATTTTCAAATGAATTTCCTGTGTTAACAAAACTAGTCTTTATAAATGTATTTTCAAATATTGAAATACTAATAATAGTTTTTAATGTAGTAATCTTAGAATTATAGATCTCACCATCTGTAGATGAACCTATACAAATAGCATTAGGCAACTCTTTAGTTAATACATTTAAGATGTTTTCTAATACATCTTTATTCTCTCCACAAAATATTTGAATTAATATATTTTTATATTTTTTATATTCATTAAAATCGATAATTTCACGAATAGGATGGTTATTTAATATATAGTTTACTGTTTTCATAAAAAAATTGTAGCTAAAAAAAATAAATTTTCAACAAAAAAAGCACCGTAAATAGGACATTTTTAAAGAAAATTACTCATTGCTATACTAGTGCTATGTATTCGCTAAACTTAGGCTATATTTCTAATGTAAACTTTCAGTATTGAAAAAGTTAGGGCTATCTTTCAGCTTTTTCACAAATTAAATTAAATAAGCAAAGGACAAGTAATGGCATATACTAAACCAACATACAAATCTCAATACGAAAACTTTATTGGTGGAGAATGGGTTGCACCAAAAAGTGGAGAGTACTTTGAAAATATTTCACCAGTAGACGGTGAAGTTTTAACAAAAATTCCAAGATCAAACGAAGAAGACGTAGAATTAGCAATCGCAGCTGCTAACAAAGCTTTTGAATCTTTTAAGCATACTTCTGTTGTAGAAAGAAGTACTTTGTTAAATAAAATTGCAGATGCATTAGAAGCTAATTTAGAAGCTCTAGCAATTGCTGAAACATTAGATAATGGAAAAGCTATCAGAGAAACTATCAACGCTGACGTTCCATTAGTTATTGACCACTTCAGATATTTTGCATCTGTTATTAGAGCTGAGTCTGGAACAGTTTCAGATTTAGATGAAAATACAATTTCACAAGAAGTATACGAGCCATATGGAGTTGTTGCTCAAATTATTCCTTGGAACTTCCCATTATTAATGGCAGCATGGAAATTAGCTCCAGCATTAGCAGCAGGTAACTGTGTAGTTATGAAACCAGCTTCAGCTACTCCAATGTCAATTTTATTAATGATGGAAACTATTGCTGACATTTTACCAAAAGGTGCAGTTAACATTATTAATGGTGCAGGTGGAAAAATCGGTAAATATTTATCAACTCACCCAGACATCAAAAAAGTTGGATTTACAGGTGAAACTACAACTGGTCAGTTAATTATGCAATATGCAACTGAAAACATTATTCCTTCTACATTAGAATTAGGTGGTAAATCTCCTAATATCTTCTTTGAATCAATTATGGACGCTGATGATGAGTTCTTTGATAAAGCAATTGAAGGTTTAGTATTATTCGCATTTAACTCAGGAGAAGTTTGTACTTGTCCATCAAGAGCATTAATTCAAGAGTCAATTTATGAGCCATTCATGAAAAGATGTTTAGAAAGAATTGCAGCAATTACTTTAGGTGATCCATTAGATCCAAATTGTATGATGGGTGCACAATGTTCAGCTAACCAAAAAGAGAAAATCTTAGATTATATCAGAATTGGTAAAGAAGAAGGTGCTGAGTGTTTAATTGGTGGTGAAGCACTAGAAAATGGAAAATATTCAAACGGATTCTATATTAAACCAACAGTATTCAAAGGTCATAACAAAATGAGAATCTTCCAAGAAGAAATCTTTGGACCTGTATTAGCTGTAACTACATTCAAAGATGAAGAAGAAGCTATTGCAATCGCAAATGATACTGAGTTTGGTTTAGGTTCTGGTGTATGGTCAAGAGATGCTCACCAATTACATAAAATGAGTAGAGCAATTGAAGCTGGTAGAGTATGGGTTAACTGTTATCACTTATATCCATCACACGCATCATTTGGTGGATATAAAAAATCAGGTATCGGTAGAGAAACTCACATGATGATGTTAAACTCTTACAGACACACTAAAAACATCTTAACTTCATACAACAAAAATAAATTAGGATTCTTCTAGGATTTAACTAGAGAATATTAGCTTGCAAGGAGG
>JALRJW010000058.1 GCA_023268955.1 Aliarcobacter sp.
AGGTAGTTCTAAAGTCATAGGTCATCTTAGTAAAAGAGGTTCCTCTATTGCTAAACATGCACTATATATGAGTTCCGTTTCTTGTATGCTCCATAATTCAGAATTGAAACAGTTATACGATATTAAAAAATCACAAGGTAAATCAAAAAAAGAAGCACTTATTGCTGTATCAAGAAAATTAGCAACAATTATATATGCTATATTTAAATACAACACACCATATAATCCAAATCGTGTATTCGCAAAGTCATAAACAGTAAAATGTTAAAGATCTCAAGTTAGTACTTAAATCACTTATAATAGCAATTAAAAAAATAGCTATTATTCTACTAATTGTTAAACCAAACATGGTGTTTGATTATAAAAATACTTTTGTCTAAATTTAAATTCTAGATTTTTCTAAAGTACTTTTAAAATCAAACAAAGTCAAGATTTACATCTTGAAAATGTTCTTTTAAAATTTATTGTTAATAAAGTATGGCTTTTTTAAATTTCCTTATTCTTTAAGGTGTTCTTGATAAAAAGGCTTTAGATAAAAGCTCATCTACAGCTTTTGTATCTTCTATTATATGTTTTGCAAAACTTTCTGGTATCTCATACTCTAAAAATATTTTAACAAGTTTAGAATGCTTTAAATCTATCATTTTTTTAATAGTCTCTTTTAAAAAGGTATCGCTAATACCAAAAGGCTTAACTAATTCAACTAGCTTATCATATGTTATTCTATTTAAAACATTAACACCTACGTACATCTGATGATATCCATTACTTGCATATGTTAAATCATACGCAGGCGCAAAAGCCCATTTTCCGATATTATTCATAAGAAATGAGAAATTAGCTGCATGGTCATCTTTATTTCCAAATATTGCATTAAATAGCATTAATTTTACAATTTGTTCTATTTGTGAATTTGATATGTTTAATTTATTGGCACATCTTAAAAGATCAATATAATCGTTTGTTGTATCTGCTGGATCAATATGCATTAGACCAGCAAATGAGTGCATATGAAATCTTTGTTCTTTTATTCTATCAAATCTATAAGTTAAAAAATGAGTATGACCTTCACAAACTAGTAGTTGACACTCGCTCATTGTTATGTCTAATTGTTTAGCAAATAAGTAGTATATATATTCTAATTTGGTTGGTATAGATGCATCTTTATATTTACTATCTAACATAGGATACATAGAGATATCTTTATCATCATATTTTATTATTACAGGTAAATATCCATCTTTTAATTCATCTTGTTTTCGTAATAAACTAATAGTATTATCTTTTTTATTAAACCCGACAGTTGCTTTTGCTCTTGCTCCCCCACCTGCAGAATTTGAAACGGCAATTAATGTTTTTAAAGCTGCTTGTGCATTATTAAGTTCTTTATTTTCTTTATCTAATAAATTTTTAGACTCTTTATATAAATTAGAAATGCTTAGAATTTCTTTACATTCATCTGTGTCATATTCAGATGGATGAAACTCTAAAGCACCAATAGTGTGAGATCCTAAAAATTTAAGTCTTTCCAAGACAGTTGGTTTTCTTTTTAAATGTTCAAACAAAAATCTATCCATATACTCCATACCATATCTACCTGGTAAATTATCACTTATAAGACCAGGTAGGCCATATTGATATTTAATATGACTGAAATTTTGCACACTTCTATTTCCTATTTTCATCTTAATTGGAGAAAATTCTAAAAAGTTTTCATCTGAATATTTAAATAAAATAGCACCTTTTTTATTTTCAATAAGCTGTCCTACTTCTTTATTCCATGCTTTTACAATTACCATAGTTTCTCCAAATATATTATTATTTACGTATTATTCCATAAAATATTTAAAATATACATATATTTTGCGTATTTCTTAAAATCAATTTTTATATATACATAGTTTTAATCCTTAAATATTATGTATTATAATCCAATAAATTAAATGCTTTAAAGCTTATATTTTAAATAATACATATATTTATAATCCATAATCTATCAACTCCATATCATCTTCAATATTTAAATATTTCATAGTTGTATCAATTTCTGTATGATTTAAAAACCTTTTTGCATGAACAATTCCAAATTTTTTATAAACTTTTGTTGCTGCTGTTCTTCTCATTGTGTAAACACTTACTCTATAAGCTAAGTCATAAGTTCCAATATGTTTATTAAAATGCTTATTAAAAATTGGTCTTAGCTGCTTAGCATATTTTTGATATCTTGTTGATTGGTTTTTATACTTTTCTTTCTCTTCTTCTGTATTTGCTCTTTTATATAGTTGTTCAGGGTAAAAGATAAAGTTATCATGCAGTAATTTATGTTTGAATCTTTATAATATTCATAAATACTATTATATTTTTTCCCACTTACTTTTCTAAAGCCCATTGTTTTACCTTTTTGGTACATAATAAATGATACTATTTCATTTAAATATACTTTGAGAAAATAGTTATATACTTTACTAGATTTTATTAAGGAAAAAAATGAAAGAAAAACCTGAAAATGCTATTGATGTTTTAGTTTTACTTGATGTTGGTGGACTTCAAGATGAAGAAAAAATGCAGAAATTTTTAAAAAGAAAAAGTTTTAAAGAAGTTGAGGGAGAAAAACATGTTTACACATCTTTTTCAACTACTACACTTGTTACAACTAAAGCTTTTATTTTAGAGATATTTAAAGAGGCATTGCAAATGGTAGAGTTTGAAGATGCTAATTTAGTGTTTTTATTAAATGAAACACCTTATCCTCCTTATTATTATGATAAGCAAACTGGATTTTTTGAAGAGATACCTCAGACTAGTCAAGAAGAGAAATAGTGCAAAATATATACTCATTTTTTAAGAATTTAAAAGAAGAAAAAGAGCTTAAAAGTTGTGAACTTTTAATAGTAAATGACGACAAACAAGCTCAAATAGCAAAGGATATTTGCAGTTTTTTTGGACAAACTCCTTATGTATTAGCTGATTTTAGAGCAAATTTTGGTGATGACTTAATGTCATTTTCAACAGAACTTCAAGATATTACAAAAGAGTTAACTTCATACTATTCAAATAAAAAACAAAACAAAGTTTTAATTGCACCTGTGCGAACAGTATCTTATACATTACCAAAAGAAAAATGTTTTGATAGTTTTAATATTGAGTTTGCAGGAACAGTAAACCTTGAAGAACTTAAAACTAAACTTTACAATTGGGGATACTATTTTGTAGATATTGTTACAAGTGAAGCTGAGGTTTCTATTAGGGGAGATATTATTGATATTTGTCCTTTAGGAAGTGAGTTTGGATATAGAGTTTCATTGTTTGATGATGAAGTTGAGAGTATTAGAAAGTTTGATATTGAAGATCAAAAATCTTTTAAAGATGAGATTGAAAGCTTTTCAATAACACCTGCATTTTTAGCTTTAAGTGATGAAGATTTTGAAGCTATAAATGAAAAAGTTGAATCGGTTTCAAGTGATGCTTTTATAAAAGATATACACTCTTTAGGATTTTGGTACTTAGATGAGTTAGGTGAGTATTTACCCCATAAATTAAACTCTTTTATTACTTTAGAAGCATTAGATGAACTTGAAGAGGTTTATGTTTTTGAAGATAAAAGAATTCAAAAAGATAAGTTTTTATCTTTGCCAAGCATCAAAAATAGCAAAGATTATCAAGTAATAAGTCCTGCAAATATTCAAGAGTTTTTAACTTTTCATTCTGATAAAAAAATTACAATTATTAGTGCAAGTGAAGCGAAACTAAAAGCAAATGATTTTGATTTAGCAAATCAAAAAATCAAATATCTTTTTGAAGACTACATTATCAATCTTTTAGGAAAAGATGAAGTAATAATTTCTTTAAATAAAGAAGTTAAAAAAAGAAGAAAGAAAAAAGGAATTTCGAATAGATACATTTATTGACAAAGATATGATCATAAGAGGA
>JALRJW010000093.1 GCA_023268955.1 Aliarcobacter sp.
ATGGGGCATGATGGTATGTTATTTTCTTTACCTTCAAGGGAATTAATTGCTAATTCAATTGAAACAGTTATGAATGCTCATAAATTAGATGCAATGATTGCAATTCCTAATTGTGACAAAATTGTACCTGGTATGATTATGGGTGCTTTAAGAGTTGATGTTCCTACTGTGTTTGTTTCAGGTGGACCTATGGCTAAAGGTTATACTAAAGATGGTGAACCTATCGATTTAGCAACTGCTTTTGAAGCTGTTGGTAAGTTCGAAGCAGGTGACATGAGTGAAGAAGATTTAAAAGATATCGAGTGTAATGCTTGTCCATCAGGTGGGTCATGTTCTGGTATGTTTACAGCAAATTCTATGAATACATTAATGGAAGCAATGGGAATTGCATTACCTGGAAATGGAACAATTTTAGCTTTGACAAAAGAAAGAGAAGAATTATATAGAAAAGCTGCTAGAAGAATTTGTGAGATTGCTAAAGATGAAGCTTCAATCGAGAAATTTAAATTAACTAATATTTTAAATGAAAATGCAGTTAAAAATGCATTTGCTGTTGATATGGCTATGGGTGGAAGTTCAAATACTGTTCTTCATATGCTAGCTATTGCAAAAGAAGCGGGTGTTAATTTTGAATTAAAAGATATTAATTCTATTTCAAAAAGGGTTTCTCATATTGCAAAAATCTCTCCATCGTTAAGTACTGTTCACATGCAAGATATTAATGACGCTGGTGGTGTAAGTGCTGTTATGAAAGAGATGAGTAAAAGAGGAGATGATATTTTACTTGATAACTTAACTGTAACAGGTGAATCTATCTTAGAAAGAATTAAAGATGCAAAAATTACAAACACAGATGTAATTCATACTATTGATAATCCTTATTCTGAAGTAGGGGGATTAGCTATTTTATATGGTAACTTGGCAACTGAAGGTGCAGTTATTAAAACAGCTGGTATTACTGGAGATAGAGTATTTACAGGAACTGCTGTTTGTTTTGATGGTCAAGCAGAAGCTATCAAAGGTATTGTTTCAGGACAAGTTAAAGCTGGAAACGTAGTTGTAATTAGATATGAAGGTCCAAAAGGTGGTCCAGGAATGCAAGAAATGCTAGCTCCTACTTCACTTATTATGGGTATGGGACTTGGTAGTTCTGTTGCTTTAATTACTGATGGAAGATTCTCAGGGGCAACAAGAGGTGCTTCAATTGGTCACGTAAGTCCTGAAGCTGCTGAGGGTGGATTAATTGGTTTATTAAAAGATGGTGATGAAATTCATATTGATGTTGACCAATATATCCTTCAAGCAAATTTAACAGATGAAGAAATTGCAAAAAGAAAAGCTGAATTTGTTCCTGTTAAAAAACCTTTAACTTCAAGATGGTTAGGGCAATACAGAAGCTTAGTAACAAATGCATCAAATGGTGCAGTTTTAAAATCTGATCTATAAAAAATTACCTTTCAAATTAAAAGAGGACATATCCTGTCCTCTTTATAACATTTAAATTAACTATTTATTAACTTTCTATTCAATAACAGTTTACACATGTTCTTTATAATTTTAAAATAAGATTTTCTAAATTTAAAGGATTTAATGTGAGAAAAAAACTTCTATTAGTTAGTGCTTTTTTAGCTACGCAACTTTTGGCTGAGTCTATAACTTTTGATACTGTGAATAAAAACCCAAGCAGAGTTGTTCCTAATAGTTTAAATGAAATATACTCTTTTAACAATAGTGTAAAAGATGCAATGAATTCTGTTGTTAATATTTCAGCTAAAAGACATGTTGAAGCAAATGTTGGAAATATGCAGATGTTTGAAGATCCAATTTTCAAAAGATTTTTTGGAGATCAGTTCGGTCAACAATTTAAGCAAAATAGGGTGCAAAGATCACTTGGTTCGGGTGTAATTATCTCAAAAGATGGTTATATAGTTACAAATAATCATGTTATTGAAAATGCTGAAGAAATTACAATCACAATTGGTGACGATCCAACTGAATACAATGCTAAGCTAATAGGAAGAGACCCTGGTAGTGATTTAGCTGTAATTAAAATTCAAAGCGAACAATCATTTTCTCCTATTAAATTTGCTCATTCTAGTGAGCTAAAAGTAGGGGATTTAATTTTTGCAATTGGAAATCCTTTTGGAATAGGAAGTACAGTTACTCAAGGTATTATTTCAGCTCTAAATAAAAATAAAGTTGGAATCAACAGATATGAAAACTATATTCAAACTGATGCTTCAATTAATCCTGGAAATTCAGGTGGGGCTTTAGTTGATTCAAGGGGTGCTTTAATTGGTATTAATACAGCAATTATTTCTAAATCAGGTGGAAACAATGGAATAGGGTTCTCAATTCCTGTTGATATGGTAAAAGATGTTGTAAAAAAACTTGTTGAAGATGGAAAAGTAACTAGAGGTTATTTAGGTGTAGCAATTGGTGATTTAGATAAAGAGCTTCAAAAAGTTTATAAAAAAGATTATGGAGCATTGGTATTAGATGTTTCAAAAGATACTCCTGCTGAAAAATATGGAATTAAAAGAGGAGACTTAATCTATTCAATTGATGGTAAAAAAATAAAAGATAGAACGGATTTACAAAATGTTGTAGCTTCTTTCAAACCTGATGAAACAGTTAAAATTGAACTTGAAAGAAATGGTAAATTTGTTAAACTTGATATTGTTTTAGGAAATAGGGAAGGTTTTGTTACTTCTTCAAATGAATCAGGTGAAATCCTAGGTGGTTTAAAATTAAGTGAAATTGATATGAATCTACAAAAACAATTTAGACTTAGACCAAATTCACAAGGGGTACTAATCACTGATGTTGAACCTAAATCAGAAGCTGAAAAATCAGGTTTCCAAGCTGGTGATATTATTATTCAAATCGAGAATATTGAAATTAACAAGTTTGAAGATGTTGAAAAAGCAATAAAAAGCTATAATGATAAATATAAAAGAATATATGTTGACAGATATGGTCAAACAATTATGTTAGTTATTAAATAAAGGATTTCCCATTATTAAAGTATTAATGATAGAAGATGATTTAGAATTAGCTCAAATCATCACAGAATATTTATCATCTTTTGATATTGAAGTTACAAATACTGATAGCCCATATAAAGGGCTATCTTTATTAAGTGTGCAAAAAGATTTTCAACTTCTGATTTTAGATTTGACTTTACCTGAGATTGATGGTTTAGAATTAATCCCAAAAATTAGAGAAAAATCTTCAATACCAATTATTATAAGTTCAGCAAGAGATGATATTTTAGATAAAGTTATGGGTTTAGAAAGAGGTGCCGATGATTATCTACCAAAACCTTATAATCCAAGGGAACTTCAAGCAAGAATAAAAACTATTTTGAAAAGAGTTGATACAAATACATCAAATGCTGCTACAGTTAAAAAAGAATCAACTTTTGAAATCAGAGACAATGATATGCAAATTTTCTTTAAAGGCAATCCTTTAACCCTTACTTTAGCTGAATATGACATTTTAAAACTTCTTATTAGTAGAAACGGTGGAGTTGTTGCAAGGGAAGATTTTATTTATGCAAGTGATAATATTGAAGATGATTCATCATTAAAAAATATTGATGTTATTATTTCTAGAATTAGAGCTAAAATCGGTAAATTAGATGACTCAAGAGCTTTTATTAAGTCTGTAAGAGGTATTGGTTATCAATTAGTATGACAAATATTATAAAAAATATTTCTATATCTACTTTTATAAATGTAATTTTTGCATTGGGTTTTGTCTCAATCATAATTACATTTACACTATTTATAAACTACGATAAGCAAAAGCATGAATTAAATCTACAAGATAAATATGAACTTATTGCTGAAAATTTCCTAAGTACTTTTCAAAGTTTACCTGATAGCAATGTTTTAGTAAAACTTTTCAGAAAATTCCAAGTTCAACCTGTTATTGAAAGAGATATGAAGTTAAATATCATCAATAATGCTCAAGAATTGATTATAACTAGAAATTCACAAGGTATGTATAGGGTTTATAAGTTTAATCAGAATTATTATATTTATGTACAGCAATTTGGATATAACCTAATGCTAAAAGATGTTGCAAAACTTGATCATAGTATTGCTTATATCATTTTTGGTTTTGCTTTATCATTTTTGGTTTTAGTTTTTTTATTTATTGCTGTTAAAAAGAAACTAATTCCCCTTAAAAATCTTAATAATCAGATTATTGAATTTTCAAAAGGAAATAGAAATATAAAAATTGAATCTAATTATGGTGAAGATGAAATTGGGACGATTGCTAAAAGTTTTCAAGTTGCTTTGAACATAATTGAAAATCAGGCGAAATCAAAAGATCTATTTATGCGTAATATGATGCATGAATTAAAAACGCCTATCACAAAAGCAATGTTTATTGCAGAAACAATCAATGACGATAAAAAAAGAGAAACTTTACAGAAATCATTTAGAAGAATGGATGATATTATTAAAGAGCTTTCAACTGTAGAAAAACTTACTTCTAAAAACCATAATATGTTAAAAGAAAATATCACATATATGGATTTGTTCAACAAAACAGTTGATTTAACTATGTTGGATACCTCATGTATTGAATCAAACAGTGTTAATTTCAATTTAAATGTGGATATTCCAATGTTTACTATAGTCTTAAAAAATCTTATAGATAATGCCGTTAAATTTTCCCCTGATAAAAAGGCTTATATTAATGCTTCTAAAAAGCAAATAATTGTCTCTTCCTATGGAGATAAGCTTAATCATGATTTAGACTATTATACAGATGCTTTTACCCAAGAAGAGAAAAGAAAAGATGGCTTTGGTTTGGGATTGTATATTGTAAAGACTGTTGTTGATTTACATGGTTTTAAATTTGAATATGAATATAAAAACAGTATGAATAATTTTATTATCAATATGAAGATAGATTTAAATAGATAAAAAGGGAATAGAATTTACCTTATTCCCAAAATTCTTTTAAAGGAGTTTCTTTTTTGTTTTCTTCTTTTTGGAAAGAAAAATCTAGCTTATCAATTTCAGCTAAAGCTTTTTGTAAATCCTCATCATTTAAAGTCTCTTTTTCTATTATCTTGTCATTTTCAGTATAAGTTGTACTATTTTCTAATATTTTTGGTTTAATTAATTCAACTTTTTTTACTTCGTTAATTTGTATGTTTTCTTTTAATTTAGTATACTCTATCATGATTTTTTCATAAGTTTCAAAATCTAAAAGCATAAATGATGGTTTACCATCTCTTAGTATTACGGCTTTGTCTATTTCTTTCTTATTTAATTTATCAAAAATAGGTTTACTCTTTCTAATTAAATCAGTAGATGAGTACATTTCATTTGATGTATATTGCAATAAATTCATTACAAACTCCAATATGTATTATAGTTTGTAAATTATATCATAAAATCTTTTATATTTTTAGCTATTTTTTCAATTAAAATATTTCTAGCTTCAATAGATGACCAAGCTATATGTGGTGTGCAAATAAATCTTTCATTTCCTAATATATCAATAAGTGGTGAATTTTTACTCATAGGTTCAGATTCAATTGTATCAAGTGCACATTTGAATTTTGATTCGTTAAATACTTCAACTAAATCTTTTTCATTTATAATTCCACCTCTTCCTACATTTATTAAAATACTATTATCTTTAATCAAATTTAAATTCGATTTATTTAACAAATTTTTAGTCGATTCATTTAGTGGACAGTGAATTGATATAATATTACTTGTTTTCAATAATTCATTTAGTTCTATTTTTTCATATTGTGTATTATTATTCTTACCACTTGTTGAAAAATATTTAATATTACATCCAAAAGATGAGGCTATTTGTGCTACTTTACTTCCAATATTGCCTAAACCTATTATTCCCCAATTTTTATTATTTAGTTCAAAAAAAGGTGCATCTAAATTTGTAAATATTTTTGAATCAATCCATTTTTTATCTTTAGTGTAATTGTTATAGTAATCAATATTTGATAAAAATTTAAAAACATAAGAAAATGTAACTTGAGCAACTGAATTTGTTGAATAGTCAACTACATTTTTTACAGTTATTCCTAATTCTTTTGCTGCATCTAAATCAACATTATTCATTCCAGTAGCACTAATGCATATTAATTTTAGATTTGTTTTTTTCATTATATTTCTAGTTATTAGTACTTTGTTTGTAATAATTATAGGAGCATCAGATATGGCTTTTACTACTTCATCTTCATTTTCTATTAGTTCATAGCTTATTATCTCTCCTAGATTCTCTATTGGTTTTAAATCTACATCTTTACCAAGTGTTGATTTATCTAGTATTACTATTTTCATATTCATCCTATTTATTAAAGATATTTTCTGCCCATTCAGTAATAGGACCTCTTAATACTTTTTCTAATTTTATAGCAAAAGTATTAACTAAATCGCTTTCATGGTTAGTTGATTTAAGTAAAGTTGTTAAAGCATTAGTATATTTATTTACATAGAAATTATCAATTTGTTTATTTGAACCCAAAACAACTACTTTACAAGTGTTATCAATTCTTGATAAAACCATTTGCATTGTTTTATTAGACATGTTCTGAGCTTCATCAATTACAATAAAGGAATTTGATAAAGTTCTTCCTCTCATTTCTCCAACCCACATTGTATCTATCGAATAATTACTAATTAAGTTCTCAACTCTTGACTTTACTTCTTGATCATCAAGTTCTATATAGTTTTCTTTAATTTTTTTACTTCTTTTTTTGTCTTCACTTCTTACAATATACTCTAAACTATCCATCAATGGATGATTATATATTTTAAATTTCTCTTCAAGTCCTGGTAAATATCCAACATCTTCACCTTTATCCAATGATTCAATAGAATTTCTTATATATATTATTCTTTGAAAGATTTTTTGTCTAACTAGTTTAAGTGCACCACTTAAAGCTAAAAGTGTTTTACCTGAACCAGCTTTTGCTTCTATAATTAATACATTATAATAGTAGTTTATTATTGCATTTGAGAAAAATAATTGCTCTTTATTTAATGGAGTTATTATTTGATTTCTTATTTCATCTTCATCAAGTATCTGAATCCTTTTATTTTCTATCATGCCTAACAAAACTTGATCTGATGATTTAACTTTAAAACAATAACAGTAGTTATTAACTTTATATTCTTTATCAAAATCTGTAATTAATGAGTTATTAATTGTTTCTAAGTCCTCAAATTTTATTTCAATTTGCTTTATGAATTCAAACTCTAAATCCTCATTTTTTGATCCATTAAGTGAGCTTGTTTTGATATTCATAGATATAGCTCTAGTTCTTGCCATAATATCTAAAGAAATAAATTCTACTTTTTTTTCATAGTAAGTATTTAAGAATTCTGCAATATGTAAGATTTTCCTATCATTTAAAATATGTAATGAAATGTTTTTTTCATTTATAATATAATTCTTAGTTGATACTATATCTATATATGTTGTACTTTCAGCAGTAATTTTTACTCTTACAAAGCTATAATCATGAATATTTTTCGTCTCAAGTATCTCTGAATTTTCAAGAGTTCTAGCAAATTGTCTTGCTTGAAAATTTATTTCATCAAAACCACTTTTTTTGCTATCAATTTCATCTAAAACGGTCTCTGGTAGAATTATAAGGTTTTTACCATCATCACTTAATTTAAATATATTTGATGCGTCTTCAAGTATTATATTTGTATCTAGTACATAGTATTTTTCAAAAGTCATTTTTACTCTTTATTGTTTTTTTTGGTTTAAATATCATATATGAAATAAATGCGAAAAGTGCTAACATTAATAATATAAATATTATTGATACTTCTTTAACTATAACAAAGGTCACTATTAAAATAGCTAATATTGTAGGAACTTCATTATACATTCTAAAGAATTTTCCACTTCTTATACATGTACCATTTTGAAGTTTCTTTCTGTAATACTCAAGGGAATATGAATATGCTATTAAAAATATCAATACTGTTAATTTTGCATGCATCCAGTAATTTACTGATGGCTCTGTGATAAGTGTTGGATTAAGATATATAAGTGTCGCTCCACTTAAAATTGTTGCCCACATAGCTGGCATACCAATATATTTGTATATTTTGAATTCTTGTATTTTAACTACTTCTAAAAACTCTTTTTTTTCATTGTTTTCTACATGATAAACAAATAATCTTGGTAGATAAAATAGCATTGCCATCCATGATAGTACTGATATTATATGAAAAGTGAGTATCCACGTGTAATATTCCATATTTTAGTTTTCTCCTTTTATTTTCTTTATCCATTCATCTAAAGTCTTTTCAAATGCTATTAGATTTGTTTCATATATATCTAAAGGTTTCTCCAAATATTCTTGTTTTACATATCCTTTATAATCATGGGGATATAAATAACCTTTATGTTGTGAATCAATATGATTTGGTATATTCATTATATTACCATTATTTATTTCATTAATAACTTTATTTATAGCAAGATATGAACTATTTGATTTTGGGCAAGATGCAAGATATATGACACATTGTGAAAGTATAATTCTAGATTCTGGATAACCTATAGTTTTGCAAGCTGTCATTGTATTTACAGCAATTCCTAATGCATTTGGATTTGCATTTCCTATATCTTCACTAGCTAATATTACTAATCTTCTAGTAATAAAATCTATATTTTCTCCACCTACAATTAATCTAGCAAGATAATATAATGCAGCATTTATATCACTACCTCTTATTGATTTTATCATTGCACTTGCAATATCATAGTGACTATCACTCGATGATACACCATCAACAATTGCTTCAGGCCTTAAATTTTGTAAAAGTTCTATATTAATTTCTTTATCAATTTTTATACTAAAGTTTAATAGTGTAAGCATTGCTCTTGCATCACCTGCACTAGAATTTATTAAATATTCTTTAGCTTCTTTATCAATCTTTATATCTTCATCTTTTAAAACTATATGAAGTATTTTTTCTAAATCTTCTTTTGTAAATGCTTCAAATTTAAATAGAAAACTTCTTGATCTTATTGCATTTGTTAATGTAAAAAATGGATTTTCTGTACTTGCTCCAATTATTATTGCATCATAGTTTTCCATAATTGGTAACAATACTTCTTGTTGATTTTTTGATAGTCTATGAACTTCATCTATAAATATAATTGGCTTGATTAATCCATCTTTATATCTATCGAATACTTTTCTTAAATCTTCTACTTTTATTGATGTTGCATTAAAATAGTGGTAATCACTATTTATCTCTTTTGCTATGATTTTTGCTAATGTTGTTTTTCCAGTTCCTGGTTTTCCATAGAAAAACATATGGGGTATTTCTTTTTTTTTGATAAGTTTATAAAGTGGTCTGTCAGATGAAATTATATGAGATTGACCAATGAATTGTGCTAAATTCTTTGGTCTATATTTATTAGATAAATCAGTCATTATCTTTTTGATTTATATAATATCTTAAATCCCTATACTCTTCTTTTGTCAAGTATCTAGAGCTTCCTGTAGGTAAATTATTTAATGATATTCCACCATATTCAAGTCTTTTTAAATCAAGTACTTCAAGTCCAAAGTGAGCAAAGAATCTTCTTAGCTCTCTATTTTTACCTTCAATAATTGATACTTTGATTTTAGAAAATTTATCACCATTTGTTTGAATATCATATGCTAAAAACGGTGCAAATTTCATAGATGTAATTTTACTCTTTTCATGTCCACCAGCTCTTGCATCATCTAATTCTAATCCTTGCTTCATAGCATCTTCTATCTTTTGTGTTATTGGTCCATCAACTTTAATTTTATACATTCTTTCTAAATCTGAATTTGCCAATTTATTCATAACTTCAACAGAATCTGTTAAAAGTAATAGTCCTTCTGAAGCATAGTCAAGTCTTCCAATAGGTAAAAAATGTTTGAATTTTCCTCCTAGTGAATCAAAGATTGTTTTTCTTCCTTGAGGATCATTTTTAGATACAATTTCTCCTCTTGGTTTGTTATAACAAACTACAGTAATGATTTTATTCTTTTCATATTTTATAGGTGTATGATTAATTGATATTTTATCTGTAGTTTTAACTTTTGTTGCAAGATCAGTAATTAGTTTGTTATTAACTTTTACTTTACCTTCTTCAATTAATTTATCAGCTTCTCTTCTAGAGTATTTAGTATTGTGAGAGATAAATTTATTAAGTCTTAATACTTCATATTCTTCTTTAATTTCTTCTTTTTTTTTCATTTATTTTATTCCAGCTTGTATTAGATCATGGATGTGTAAAAGTCCAACTAGTCTATTTTCATCATCTGAAACTATTAATAGTTGGATTTTATAATCCTCAATTATTTTTAATGCATCACTTGCAAGTAAGTTTTTATTGTTTATTGTTTTAGGATTCATTGTTGCAATCTTTTCAACTTTGCAATTTACATCAAAGTTATCATTCATTAATGCTCTTCTTAAATCGCCATCGCTTAATAATCCAATGATTTTTTTATCATCATCAAGTATAATTACATTTCCTAGTCTACCTTCTGACATTTTAATTATGGCATCTTTTAAAATTGTTTCACGTGAAACAATTGGTAAATTTTCTTTTCTAAGAAGGTCATCTACTTTAACAAATAGTTTTTTACCTAAACTTCCACCAGGATGAAATGATGCAAAATCCTCTTTTTTGAAGTCTCTTTTTTTCATTAGACAAATTGCTAAAGCATCGCCCATAGCCATAGTTAAAGTTGTAGATGAAGTTGGAGCTGCATCTAAAGGGCAAGCCTCTTTTTCAACACTGATATCAATGAAAAT
>JALRJW010000103.1 GCA_023268955.1 Aliarcobacter sp.
GTGCTAAAACAACACCTCATATGTACATAATCGATGAACAGGGTTTGTTGAAGTCTCAAGGTGCAATTGATGACGCAGGTGGAAGAGGATTTATGTCGAAAGATCTACTTAAGGCAAACAATTATGTTAAGAAAGGTTTGAAAGAATTAAAAAAGACTTCCCAATTGTTGTTGAAGAAGCAATGAAACTTACTTCATATGGTACTTTATTAAAAGTTTGTAAAGACTTGCTTCATGAGGGAATTCCTATTGTTGATATGCTCACCATTATCGAAGCAGTCGCTGATATTGCTGAGTTTACAAAAGCACCGGATGTATTGTTAGAGCATGTAAGATCTAAGTTATACAGGCTTATAACTGAAAAATTCAAAGATAGAGATGGAGTTTTACACTTATTAACTGTTAAACCAGAAATTGAACAGCAGTTTATAGGAAAACTTCAAGATACTAACGGCTCAAGTCAATTAATGATATCTATAGCTGAAATAAATAACCTTGTAACAAGAACAAAAGATTTAATTCAAGTTACAGAAGCAAAAGGCTTTAGTAAAGTAGCTATGGTAGTAGACCCTGTTTTAAGAAAAAGAATTTCAGAAATTTATGAGAAATTTGGATTAAGTGTACCTGTATTATCCCATGCAGAACTTGATTC
The DNA here is from genome assembly GCA_023268955.1 of Aliarcobacter sp. Classification (GTDB taxonomy): domain Bacteria; phylum Campylobacterota; class Campylobacteria; order Campylobacterales; family Arcobacteraceae; genus JALRJW01. The sequence continues at coordinate 652 of JALRJW010000103.1, forward strand.
AAGGGCAAATTTTGCCATTGAGGGTACTTTAGAGTTTTAATACTTTTTTAATTGATTAAATAGTATTAATTTATTATTTATTCTTTTATGGAAAGATTATAAAATATTTTAAAATATGTAAGGAAAAACAATGAAGGTTTTTTTAGGATTTATATTATTGTGTGTTTCTTTATTTGCAAATGAATATTATGCAAAACTAGAACCATTTGAAAGCTTTAGCGTTAAATCTTCAGTATCAGGTAAGGTTACTTATTCAAATGAAAAAGTTGAAGGAAACATTGCTAAAAATGATTTGATTATAGAAATTGATTCTGTAATTAACACTATAGATTTGCAACAGTCATTAAAAAAGTTAGAATTAATTAATGAGATGATAAAGATTGAAAATCTAAATTATGAAAGATTAAATAAAGTAACATCAAAATCTCAATTTGAGAAAGATACACAAAAATTAAAAGTAATTAACTATGAATCAACAAAAGCTGATTTAGTTACAAAAATTGAGACTTTAAAAGATACTTTAAAAAATAAGAAACTTATCGAAAAATCAAAATATATTTCAAATATTTATGTAAAAGAGGGTGATTATGTTAATCCTGGAACTGCTTTATATGATGCTAAAGATATTTCAAAAGCTAAATTAGAAATATATGTTCCAATTGATTCAATTGAAGATATTAAAAATAAAAAAATCTATTTAGATGGTCAAGAATCAAATATTATGATTAATAAGATTTATAATGTAGCTGATGAAAAACATATTTCATCATACAAAGTTCAATTACTTGTTGATAACCCAAAAGTTTTTTCAAGGTTGGTAAAAATTGAGTTCAAATAACAATGTAGCATGTCCTCTTGATTGTTTTGATACTTGTCAAGCAAAATATGAAAATGGAAGTTTTAAAGGTGATAAAGATAATTTAGTAACTAATGGAAAACTTTGCGTTAATTTTATGAATTTGGTTAATGAAGATTATTTAACAACGGCAAAATTTGAAGGTAAAGATATAAGTTTAGATGAATCTTTAGAAATTTTAGTTGATAAATTAAAAAATACAGCACCAGAAAAAACTTTGTATTACAAAGGTAGTGGTAATCTTGGGGTTATGCAAAAAGCACCTAAATATTTTTTCTCTCAATATGGTTCTGTTTTAACAAAAGGCTCTTTATGTGAAGCAGCTGGGGAAGAGGGTATTATTCAAGGTAGAGGAAAAAGCATTAACCCTCCAATTGAAAATTTAATTAATTCTGATGTAATAATAGTTTGGGGAAGAAACTTCACTCAAACTTCTTCTCATATGTACAATTTAGTGAAAGATAAAATATTTATTACAATCGATCCTGTCGCTACTGAAATTGCTAAAAAATCTGAGCTTCATTTGCAAATTAATCCTAAAACTGATTATGAATTAGCTTTATTATTAACTAGACTTACATATATGAATAGACTTGATGATGAAGATTATTTAGAAGAAAATACCCAAGGTCATGATTGGTTTTTTGATATTGCTAAAAATAGACCACTAGTATCTTATGAAGAAAAATGTGGAATAGAACTTGATGATGCTTACAAATTTTTTGACCTAATTGAAGGTAAAAAAGTTGGGTTAATGCTTGGTGTTGGACCTCAAAAATATATTGAAGGTGCTCAAATAACAAGAGCAATTGATTCATTTGCAACATTTTTAGGGATTTATAATCAAGAAGATGCAGGTGGAGTTTGGTATTTAGGTACTTCAATGTATGGATACAAAGATGTTTTTGATGTAAAAACTAAAAATAAAAAAGTATCCTTGCCTAAACTAAACTATGGTGATTTTGATTTAGTATTTATTCAAGGAGCTAATCCTGTTGTTAGCTCTCCTAATACAGGAATACCAAACAAGGTTCCTGAACCAAGTAATTCTCTAAAGAATCCGACAATAATTAAGA
>JALRJW010000106.1 GCA_023268955.1 Aliarcobacter sp.
TTTAATAACTCAGTTATTATGAATAAAGGAGCAGGGTTATACTTCCACCCAGTAGCAGACCCTGTTATGGAAAAAATTGGTAAAAAAGGTAAAACTACTGAGTTTATTTATCATAAGCCAGGAATTGAAGAGTCTATTTTCTACTTTATTTTATATAAATTTGGAAAAGATTTACCATCACACATTAAAGAGTACATTGATTCATTAACTCAAAAAAGAACTAAAACAATAACTGAAGTTGTAAAAGAAAAAATCATGGAAACGGTTGTTGATGAAGCAACTGGAGAAGAAAAAGAAGTTCCAAAAACTATTTCTAAAAAAGTTGAAACACAAGTTGAATATGAATACAACTTGTTAGTTGATGATTTAGGGCAAGATGAAACATTCTTAGAAACAATTGATTCAATGCTTGAGAAAAAAGACAACTTCAAATTAATCGTTGGAGAAGATTTAATTAATCATCCAAATGCTGAAAATTTAGCAAAATTAGCTGGTATTGTTGATAAATACACTGATTTTGATGTAATTATTTTACCAACTCAAACAAACACTTTAGGTGTTTCTTTAATTTGTAACTTATCTGATAAAGTAGTTGGAAATACAGTTGGTTACAATGTAAAAGCTGACTTTGAAATGTCTGCACTAGGTGATGGTGATATTGATGCTCCAGCACTTAACCAACAAGAAGGTACTTTTGTAAATGCAGATAAGAGAGTAGTTCCTACAAATGCTGCTTTAGCTTATAATGGATATACATTAAATGATATTGCAAATGAAATTTTAGGTGTTGAAGTTGATTATACAATTGAGTACACTAAAGAGTTACCTGTTGAGCATGGATTTAAAGGGGTTGAATTTGATAACTTACCAAATGAATTTAGAAATGACCAAACAGAAAACAGAGGATATGTAATTGAATCTAAACATGTAATGGCTACAACAAATGTAAATTTACCTGAAAGGGTTGCTATTGAAGCAAAAGAGGGTGAAACTGTAATTTATAGAGCTAATCCAATTAATCAATTTAACGAATTTACAGCAATTTGCCATGAGTTTAAAGAAAAACTACAAGATGGAATTTTCTTCTCAAAAGCTCATTTCGAGAAATTAGAGTTAAATGCAGGTGATACAATAAAAGTTAATGCAAATGGAACAACTTTAGAATTAAATGCTTATGTTGATATTCAAATTGATGGAGAAATTCCATATGTTTCTACATTTATGAAAAATTCACCATCAAAAGATTTATTTAAGTCTTACAGATACAACACTGCAATTATAGAGAAGGTGTAATATGGATACAGCAATTGTTATTGAAACGATAATCAAAGTAATCGTTGTATTAGCTGTATTTTCAGCATTAGCTGGATTTACAACTTATATTGAAAGAAAGATTTTAGCATTTATGCAAAGAAGACTTGGGCCTATGAATGTTGGACCTTATGGTTTACTTCAAATTGCAGCAGATGGTATTAAGTTATTTACTAAAGAGGACTTTATACCAGCTCATGCAAATAGACCTATTTTTATGATAGCACCTATTATTACAGCTGCAACTGCGTTTATTGCAATGTCAGCGGTTCCTTTTTTACCAGAGTTTGAAATTTTTGGATATACAGTAAGACCAATTATTTCAGATATTAACGTTGGTGTTTTATTTGTAATGTCTGTTGGAGCAGTTGGATTATACGGACCACTATTAGGTGGTATGAGTTCAGCTAATAAATGGGCATTATTAGGTGGAGCAAGAACTGCTATTCAACTTTTATCTTATGAAGTTGTTTCTGGTTTATCATTACTTGCACCATTAATGATGGTTGGTTCTTTATCATTAATTGATATAAACAACTATCAAGCTGGTGGAGTTTCAAACTGGATTGTATGGTCTCAACCTTTAGCATTTATTTTATTTGTAATTGCAGGATTTGCTGAAACAAATAGAACGCCATTTGACTTACTTGAACATGAAGCTGAGTTAGTTGCTGGTTATGCTACTGAGTATTCAGGAATGAGATGGGGTATGTTCTTTATTGGAGAATATGCGAACCTATTTACAATTTCATTCTTAGTTGCTTTAATTTTCTTAGGTGGATTTGAACCATTATGGTTTATTCCTGGGGGATTAGCAATCGTATTAAAAGTAATGTTCTTGATTTTCTTATTCTTATGGACAAGAGCTTCTTGGCCACATATTAGACCTGACCAATTAATGTGGTTATGTTGGAAAATCTTAATGCCATTAGCAGTATTAAATATACTTGTTACTGGTTTTGTAATGATGTTTTAGGAGTTAGGCATGGGATTTAATGATTTTAAAAACAGAAATATTTCTGAAGATTACATAACAGTTCAAGAAGATAACTATCCTAAAACTTCTTGGGAAAGTTTCAAACAAGTAATGGGAAGATCTGTTAAAGGTGAGCTTTTAACAGGTTTAAAAATCACTTTTGGAGTAATGTATAGAGCGCTATTTAAAAATGAAATGGCAACAGTTCAATATCCAAAAGAGAAATTACCAATTGGTCCAAGATATAGAGCAGTTCATAAATTACTAAGACTTTTAGAGTCAGGTGAAGAAAGATGTATCGGTTGTGGACTTTGTGAAAAAATTTGTATTGCAAATTGTATTAGAATGGAAACTAGAATTGATGAAAATTCTAGAAAAGAAGTTTTAGAATATACAATTAACATGGGTAGATGTATTTTCTGCGGTTATTGTGCTGAAGTTTGTCCAGAGCTTGCAATTGTTCATGGTGGAAGATATGAAAATGCTAGTGAACAAAGAGCTCATTTTGGTTTAAAAGAAGACTTCTTAACTGATAAAAATAGTTTAGGTCAACAATTGGAGTTTGAAGGTTTTGGTTCAGTATCACCAGATGCTGATAAAAAAGTTAAAAAAACTCCGTTGTCATATTAAGGGGAATAGATGTTTGAAGTTGTTGCTTTTATAATCTTTTCTGTTTTAACAATAGGAATGTTTGGAATTACAGTTCTAACTAACAATGCATTATACGCATTAAGTTCGTTAGCAGCTGGTATGATTTTTATTTCAGCATTCTTTTTCTTGTTAAATGCAGACTTTTTAGGTGCTGTTCAAATCGTAGTTTATACGGGTGCTATTATGGCACTTTACGCATTTGGAATGATGTTCTTTGATACATTAAGTGATGTAGATGAAAAAATCAAAAATCCTAGATTAGTATTTTTGCTATCAGGATTAACGGCTTTAATAGTTGTAGTTATTTTTGCTGCGCCAATTATTGGTGAAAATGTAACTGCTGCTTATCCTGTGCATGCTGAGTATGGTAACTCAACTGATGTTGGTTTAGTATTATTTACAAAATATCTTGTTCCTTTTGAAGTTGCTGCTGTTATGTTACTTGTAGCTATGATTGGTGGTATTGTACTTGCTGGTCAAAAAATGACTCAATCTTGGTCTGATATGACTGAAGAAGAGATTGATGAACAATTAAAGCTTGAAGAAGAAGCAAAAAAGGATGCTAAATGACACTTAATGCCTATTTAATTCTTTCTGTAATTTTATTTGCTATTGGACTTGTTGGAGTTTTAAGAAGAAAAAATGTTTTAATGCTTTTCTTTTCAACTGAAATTATGTTAAATGCTGTAAACGTTGGACTTGCAGCAGTTTCTAAATTCCATGGAGATTTAACGGGTCAAATATTTGCATTCTTTATTATTGCTATTGCTGCAAGTGAAGTTGCTATTGGTCTTGGATTACTTATTTTATGGTACAGAAGAACTGGTTCTATTAATTTAGATGACATTGCTAAGATGAAGGGGTAAGAATGGAAAAGTATATATGGATTGTACTGTTTGCCCCACTAGTTGGTTCATTAGTTGCTGCTTTATTTGCAACTAAAGGTAAGGTTTTATTTACAGGATTATTTACATCATTTATGTTAGCTGTTTCTATGTACGCGGCTTTAAAACTTTTAATAGATGTTTACAAACAACATAGATTAATTGATGTAAATGAAGTTGTAAAATATAGTAGGAAAAAAATATATCCATTTATATCCGACCAAAATAATTGTGCTTTTATTAAAGCAAATAAAAAAACTGATTATTTGTTTGAAGATTCATTTA
>JALRJW010000089.1 GCA_023268955.1 Aliarcobacter sp.
TACCACTGCCAGATTCTCCTATAATTCCAAGAATTGAATATTTTTTTAGACTAAAGCTAATGTTTTGTAAAAGTGGACTCTCATTTGAAAAAACACTTAAGTTTTTAATATCAAGAATTGGAGCTGGCACTCTTTTCATTATTTATAAATATTTTTTAAAATATTTAGTGATTCAGTAATGTAAAGATTAAAAGATAAATTACTTGAAGATGATTTTATAATCTCTCAAAAAGGTTTTGGATATATTATTGAAGAACCTCTAAAAAAATAGAAGTTCTTCCAAAAATTTTATTTTAAAATATTTTTTTCTTTAAAATATTTTTTAGCACCATCATGCAATGGTGCTGTAATACCATCTAAAAGAGACTCTTTTGTAATATCAGCATATGCAGGATGCAAGTTTTTAAATTTCTCAAAATTCTCTAAAATAGCTTTAACTAAAGTATAAACAGCTTTTTCATTTACATCTTCACTTGTCACTAAAACAGCTTTAACTCCAAAAGTAGGTACAGCCGTTGGACTTCCTTTGTATATACTTCCGGGAACATTTGCTTTTGCAAAGTATGGTTTTTCTTTGATTAATTCATCAATTTTTTCACCAGTTATAGGTGTGATTTTTATATCAGTTGAATTTGATGCATCTTTGATATTTGCTGTAGGATGACCAACCATGTAAAAGTAACCATCAATTTTCTTATCTCTTAAAGCATCGGGCATTTCAGAAGATTTAAATTTTCCTGCATATTTTAAATCATTTACACTCATATCAAGTTTGTCTAAAAGTGTTAATACTGTAGCTTCATTTCCACTTCCAGGATTTCCAATGTTTATTTTTTTGTTTTTAATGTCATAAATAGTATTGATATTTGCATCTTTTCTTGTAACAAGTGTTAAAAGTTCAGGATAAATAGCCATTACAGATCTTATTTTAGATACGGGCTTACCTTTGAATTTACCTTTTCCATTTATTGCATCATAAATTACATCTGATTGAGCAATTCCAAAATCGATTTCTTTAGCATTTAGTGTATTGATATTGTAAACAGAACCATCTGTTGATTCAACAGAACATCTAATTTTTGTCTCTTTTTTATAGATATTAACAAGTTTGCAAATAGCACCACCTGTTGGATAATAAGTTCCTGTAACACCACCTGTTCCAATTGTAATAAACTCAGCTGCAAAAGCAGATGAACTTAAACTAGCAAATAAACCTAAAGAAATAAGTTTTTTATTGAAAAGTTTCATAAGAATCCTTTAACACCGTATATATAAAAGTAAATTATCATAAGCACAATTCACAATAGCTTAAAAGATTTTATAAATTTAAGAAAAATATTTAAAACTACTTGACAACTTTAGACTCAATTGGTTATAATTCTTTAGCAGTTTAAATATTAGAGTGCTAAAAATTTAAAAATGGTTGTGAAAATGATTGATAAAAAAGAGTTTTTATTGCATTCGATTATCAAAGCATATATTAAACATCTTGAACCAATTGGATCATCACAATTAAAAAGCATGTATGATATCTCATACTCTCCAGCGACAATTAGAGGTTACTTTAAAAAACTTGGAGATGAAGGCTATTTAGCTCAAGAGCATATCAGTAGTGGAAGAACACCAACAACTGAAGCGTTAAAAGAGTATTGGGCTAAAAGATTGAATCTAAAACTTGAAAATATTGATAAGCAAGCCTTGGAATATTTTTCAAAAGAGATTGGAGTATCTGTTTTTTTAAAAAAAGAGAGAAACGATGTTTTAGAGGCAATTGAAAATATCAAAGATAAAAACATGCTTTTGATTTTTTCAGACATAGTGATTACAGTTAAGTATTCAAATGCACTTTATAGATTTATGTCTGATATGATAGGGCTTACTTTAAATGATATTTTAAAAGTATCTAAAGAAGTTGGTGCGTATGATGTTTATGAGTCTTTAATGATGGAGATTCAAAACAAAGATGGCACCGTAGCTATTCCAAAAGTATTACAATCTTATATGGGAAGCGAGATAATTAATTAGTAATTTGGCGGAGAGACAGAGATTCG
>JALRJW010000280.1 GCA_023268955.1 Aliarcobacter sp.
CATCAAACTTTTTGTTTCCACCATATGAAGTAAATTTTGGTCCTAAAACTTCTGTAAGTTCTGGATACTCATCACATAAATCTGCTGTAAAAAATCCCATAAAATCTCCTAATATTATTTATTATTGTAATTTATTTATAACGCAAAATTATCGCATTTTATTGTTAAATTCTTCTTATTTCCCAAAAGAGTACTATTTTAACTAAACATTACTAATGAAAAGTTACAAGCATTATTTTCATCTAATCTAAAACAAACCATATTTTAGATACAATCCCCAAATTTTTAAGAGAATAAACAAAAGAAATTTAAATAATTTAGGTAAAAGAATATGAAAGTAGTTACAGGGGTAGTTGGAAACGATATCCACGTTGTTGCCAACAGACTTATTGATATATCATTGCAAGCAAGAGGCTTTGAGGTATTTAACTTAGGTGTTAATACTTACCTTGAAGAGTTCATTGATGCTGTTATTGAAACAAATGCAGACGTACTTTTAATTTCATCATTAAATGGTGAAGCTGAAGGTTGGTGTAGAGAATTAAAAATTCTAAAATCAAAATACAAAAACTTAAAAGATGTAGTGTTTATGATTGGTGGAAACCTAGCCGTAGGTGAAGGTGATGCAAGTGTTCTTGTACCAAAATTCAAAGACTATGGTTTTGATTTAGTATTCCATCAAACAGACTTAAATACTGGACTTGATGAATTACAAAAATACTTGAAGGAGAATAAAAAATGAGTTTACTTCAAGAAGAAAGAAACATAATTGTTCAAAACAAATATGCTGATAATTTCGACTTTGCAGAGATTGAAGAGTTTGTAAAAAACGCTTCTAAAGACCTTTTTATTTCGTATAATTTTAAAACAAAAAATAAAATGTTGGTTCAACCAAGAGGTGGATTCCCAACTTATAAAAAAATGTTTTCATTATATGAGTTTTTTGACGCTGCTGATGTAGATGTTTTACCTTGTACAATTGACTCTAATACAAGATTAAATGACTACGCGACTAGTGCTAAGATGCTTAAACTTAGTGAAGAAAATGATGTTGATATGCTAAATGGTTACCCTCTTGTTAACCACGGATATAGAACAACAAGAAAAATGATGACTCATTTTAATAAACCAATTTCTCTAAGACACGGAACTCCTGATGCTAGACTTTTAATAGAAACAGCTATTGCTTCAGGTATCTTTGAGATTGAAGGTGGACCAATAACTTATCTTTTACCTTATTCTAAAAACTTCCCCCTTGATAAAGCGTTTTTATATTGGAAATACGTTGAAAGAGTTTGTGCGAATTATTCAAAACTAAATGAACCTATTAACAGAGAATCATTTGGACCATTAACTGCAACTTTAGTTCCTCCTTGCGTAACTATTGTTATTCAACTTTGTGAAATGCTTTTATCACTTGAAGAAGGTGTAAAATCATTCTCCGTTTCATTTTCTCAAACAGGATCAATGATTCAAGATATCGTTACAGCTAAAGTTTTAAGAAAACTTGCTAAACATTATGCTGAACAAATCAACTGTGGTGATGCTGATATTCACTTAGTTTATCACCAATGGATGGGTGCATTCCCTGCAAATAAAGATTATTCAGAATCATTAATTAACACTTCAACTGTAATTGCTATGATGGTTAAAGCTGATAAAATCATCACTAAAACTAGAGATGAAGCTTTTGGTATCCCAACAAGAGAATCAAATGCAAAAACAGTTGCGAACACTCAATATACTCTTAGAATGTTAAACGGTATTCCTGATATCACTGATGAAATGGAAGAAGAGATTTTAACTGAAGAAGTTATGAGTATTATGGAAGCGGTATTTAACGATAAAGCTGACACATTATGGAGAAAAGTATTTAACTCTATTAAATCAGGAATCATCGATTGTCCATACTCTCCTCATATTATTAATCACAATGAAGTAGTAACAGTTAGAGATAAAAATAAAAACATTAGAATCATTAAAAGAGGTAATTTACCAATAAGTGATAGATGTTTTGAATATGAAAAATCTCAATGTGACTTAAATAAAGATGCTTCATCAATCGTAAATGACATCATCCACGATATAGGAATTATGCAATGGTAGAAAATAAACTTTTAGTAGATGTGGGAAGTACTTATTTTAAAGTATGCGCAAATGGAAATGTAGAACAACATTTTAGGGATTTTAATAAAGATATTTATGATGATTTAACTAGCAAATGTGGAGATACTATCTCAAAATTTGATAAAGAGAATGTTTATATCTGTTCATCTGCTAATGGTGGATTAACAACTTTAATTATTGGAATTACTAACTCTTTTTCACTAAAATATGCTACAAATATCGCTTATAATTCTGGAATTAATATTATTAATACTGTTTTATATCAAGATATTGAAGAGGCTTCAATTCCTAGTGATTTAATTGATGTTGTAATTTTAGTTGGTGGTATTGATAGCATTAATAATGTATTTGACGATAGATTATACTCTTTCTTAGGAAATTTAAGATATTCAAATATTGTTTTTGCAGGAACATCTCAAGATGCTGATTATTTATCAAATAAAATTGAAAATTTAGTTGTAGTTGATAACATCATTAATAATAAACTTCATGTTGTTGAAGAGCCATTAAAAAACTATTTAACTAATCTTTATCAAGCAAATATTATGGGTAAAGAAGATATCAAACATTTATATGATTTAACTTCAAATCAAATCTACTCTACTCCATATATTGTAAATAAAACTTTACCTTTAATTGATAGCAAATTTGCTGTTGTTAATCCATTTATTTTAATTGATATTGGTGGGGCTACAACAGATATTCACTATTCAAAAGATTTATCATACGATAATATGGTTACTGAAAATGAATACGATAGATTAGTATTTAAAAAACTTGGTGTATTTAAATCTAGAGAATCATTAATTTCTTTAGGTGTGCCTCCTCACATTGCTGTAGCTAGTGATACTAGTGCAGTTTTAGGTACAAAACTTGGTGGACTCTCTGTTTTTATTAAACACAAAGTTATCCGCTGGAAGCTAGCGCTCTATATGATCCCTGGGCTT
>JALRJW010000371.1 GCA_023268955.1 Aliarcobacter sp.
AGGCTTCTAATTTAGCCTTTTGTCTAACTTCTTTAATAAGCAAATTTGCCATTTTTATAAATCTATCTTTATAAACTTCCAATAAATCTTTCTGAGGCGTTATCGCTTCCCAATCTAAAACCTTTGCACCAAGTGAATTTGAAGTATACTCCATATATTTTTTTGATGTGTAAAAAGTATGATTAGCTATGTATTTTGTTGTATTGTAGTTTATTAAAATCGAACTTTTTTCAAGTTTTTTTCTAGGTATTGCTCTTTCTTGTCCATAAGGCCAATATTGATATCCAATCAATCTTTGAGAGAATTTTTCGTGCACTTGATTTTTTGAAAATAGATTGTTTCTATCAGCTAAAATCACGTATCCATCACAATTTTCAAGTAAATCTAAAACATCATTCATTTCATCTTTAAATATACATTTTACAGGTATTTCACCTTTTTTTTGAGTGCAACATCTGCATTCTGTGCAAGTTGTGATTTGAACAGCACTCATTTTAATTTCATCGGTTTTTATGCCATTAGATACAATGTAATTATTTAAAAATCCAATTACTTCATCCAACTCTTTATGATGTTTTTCAGTACAGTTAATAAATTTAATAATCAAAAAATACCTTTATTTAAATATCTGTTCCAATTATATAATATTTTTTTCAAATAAAAAAAGGGAAAAGAGTTAGACTCTTTTCCCTTTTAAATTCAACTTATTAAAAATTAGTTTTTAGCGTAAGCAGAATCAGTTACGTTTTTAGTATTTACAACGTAAGGAACTAAAGCCATGTGTCTAGCTCTTTTAATTGCTTTTTCTACCATCTCTTGAGAACTTTTAGAGTTTCCTGTAAGTCTTCTAGGCATAATTTTACCTCTTTCAGACATAGAGATTTTTAATAAATCTGTGTTTTTATAATCAATGAAATCAACTTTCATTTCAGTATATTTACAAAATTTTTTTCCGTATTTTCTTTTTTCAGCCATTTTAAATTTCCTTTTCTAGAATGGTATTTCGTCATCAATATCAATTTCAGGTATTTTTTGATCAGGAATATCATATCCTCCCTGATTTTTACCACCATTGTTCTCATATCCAACTTGTTTATTAGGCATATCATATTGACTTGGTGATGATTGATTATAATCTTGATTATATGCACCACCTGTAGAATCACTTCTAGTGTCTAACATTTTCATAGTATCTACCCTTAAAGAGTGTTTACTTCTGCTAGAACCATCTTGTGAAGTCCATTGCTCAAATACAAGTCTTCCTTCTAATAAAACTTTAGAACCTTTTTTTAAGTATTGATTTGCAATTTCAGCAGATTTTCCAAAGATATTAAAATCTAAAAAACAAACTTCGTCTTTTTGTTCACCAGTTTGAGTTTTATATTTATAAGATGTCGCAATTGCAGATTTTGCAATAGCTAAACCAGATGGTAAATATCTTAACTCGATATCCCTTGTTAAATTTCCTATCATTACAACTTTATTATACATATCAGGTTCCTATTTGTAATTATTAGTTAGCTTTTTTAGCTGCCTCATCTGCCATTTTTGTCCACGCAGCAATCTCTTTTTTGCTTTCGTATTTAATGAAAATGAATCTAATTAAGTTTTCGTTAATTCTATAATTTCTTTCAATTTCTTTAATTCCAGATGGTTCACCTTTGAAATATGCAACAAAGTAGTAACCTCTTTTTTGCTTTTCAATTTCATAAGCTAATTGTCTTGTACCCATGTTATCAGTAGCAATAATTTCACCACCATTTTTTTCAATGATAGCTTTAATTGTATCGATTTGAGCAACAGTTTCTTCTTCAGTTAAAGTTGGCTTTAAAATGAACATTGTTTCGTAATGTTTTGACATTTAATTTCTCCTTATAGTTTTCGCCGGTATTTCTTTACATTTTTACTAATATCAGCAAGGATAATTTTTGTAAAGTTT
>JALRJW010000118.1 GCA_023268955.1 Aliarcobacter sp.
ATTCCTTGTTTGATAGCTTCTTATATAGGAAGTAACATAGTTATGTATTTTAGTGATGAATTAATACAGTTATTGATTTTAATAGCTATTCCAATTGCTATGATATTTTTATTTAAAAAAAGTAAAGCAATCAAAGAAGAAAATACAGAATTAAACAAAAAAAATATTATCTTAGCAACTTCACCAATAGCTTTTTATGATGGACTTTTAGGACCTGGAACTGGAACATATATGACTATTTCTATGAAAAAGTTTTTGCATCTTGATTATTTAGTTGCAACAGCTTCAACTAAGCCTTTAAACTTTGCTACAAATATAGGTTCAGTTATCGCTTTTGTAAGTGCTGGACAAGTTTTATGGCCTGTTGCTTTAGCAATGGGGTTTGCAAATGTTGCAGGGTCTTATGTTGGAAGTCACTATGCTATAAAAGGTGGTGAAGGTTTTATAAAAAAAGTTTTGATTGTTGTTTTAGTTTTTATGCTTTTAGCAAATATTGTTAAGTTGATTGTAGAGTAAAAGGAAAGATTTAATCTTTCCTTTTTTTATTTATACTCAATTTTCCCCTGACTAGCTAATAAAGCTCCACAAAGTTGATATAAAACTCTAGACCCTACATTAGCATCCCATCCATCTTCGCTGTTTCCAACTTCACATAAGTCAAAACCTATGATTTTTCTTCCACTTTTTACAACCATGAAAATTAAGTGTTCTAATTCTCCATATCTAAGTCCACCTGGAACAGGTGTTCCTGTATTTGGACAGTTTAGTGGCTCAAGTCCATCTATGTCAATTGATAAATAAACATTATTTGGAAGTTGTTCAATATAAGGAGTAAATACCTCTTCTAAAGATTTTCCACTTGCAAGTTGGGCTTGCATAGCTGTATCATATAAACAAGCACCTTTGTTTCCATATTTTTTCATTCTGTTTGCTTCTTCAGCACTGTAATCTCTAATTCCAAATTGAACTAAATTTGAAACTTTGTCACACTCTTTCATAACATTATAAAAGATTGATGCGTGAGAGTATTTAAAACCTTCATATGCTTTTCTTAAATCATGGTGTGCATCAACATGAAGTATCCCAAACTCTTCATTTTGAGTGTCACTTAAAGCTTTGATTAAACCTAAAGGACAAGAGTGGTCTCCACCTACAACAGCTGCAAATTTTCCGTTGTTTATTTGAGTAAATGCTTTTTCATATACAGATGCATTTAAATCTTTTGATGCATCATTTACAAATTTTAATGCTTTTTTGTTAGTTTCACCATTTTCTAAAGCTTCAATAACTTTTACAGCTTTTTTTCTAGCTTTATTGCTTAGTTTTAACAGACTTTTATCTGTTTCAAACATAGCGATACCTGCAGTGTATGGCTTAATATAATGATAATTTTCAACATCTAATTGATGACTTGATGTTCTTATTAAATCAGGTGCTTGTGCTGTTCCTTCTCCAAAAGAAACTGTTGCTTCCCATGGAACTGGTATTAAAACTAAACTTGCTTCATTTGGGTCTAATCTTCCACCAATAAATCCATCACCTTCTTGTGGAGGTAAACCTAATTCTAAAACTTCTATCTCTTCTTTTAGTGTTCTATATGACATTATAATTCCTAATTCAACTTTTATTTTAAATGATTGTCGAATTATACAATATTTTAAACAATCTATTAATCTTTTAGATGTAATATAAAAAATTAAATGAGAATAATTTTTAAGGAGTTTAAAAATGGCTACATCGGATATGAATGCTATTTGTTCACAATTATTAACACCAGATGATTTAGCAATTAGTGATGAGTTATTTAATGAAGTGTTAGAACAAAATGTTGTAACAAAGATATTAGAAAATAAAAATGAAAAATATGTAAAAATTTATTCAAAAGAGCAAATTTTTTTATCAAATATTACTCCTATTTTGCATGATATTGGTTTTACAATTAAAGATGAAGTTACCTATAACATAAGTAATAAAAAAGATTTAATTTATATTTCAAGATTTAATTTATATTTAGTTGATGATAAAAGAATTGAAGTTGCAAAAGATAACATTGAAAATATTATTAATAGATGTCTTAGAGATAAAGAGCTTATTCATTCAAAGGCTTTTTCTTTAGTTTATGAACAAAATTTTGATTATAAGAAAATTCAATTAATTAGAGCTTTTATCGAGTATTTAGACCAAGCTGTTTTAACTGTAAATTCAGCTGCTATTTTAAATACATTTACATCTCACCATGAATTAGCGGCTAGATTTGTGGATTATTTCCTAACTAAATTTGACCCTTCAATTAAATCAGGAAGAGAAAAAAAACTTGAAGTTTTAGAAGAAAAGATTTTAGAAGATATCAAAAAAGTTCCACAGATTTTAGATGATAAGATTTTAAATTTTACATTACTATTTTTAAAATCACTTTTAAGAACAAACTATTTTTTAAACAAAGAGACAATTTCATTCAAAATTGATACAAAGACTTTTGGTAAAGATTTAAAAGGTCTGCAACCAAACTTAGAGAACTTTATATTCAACAAAGACTTTTACGGAATTCACCTAAGAATGAGCAAGGTTTCAAGGGGTGGTCTTAGATGGTCAGATAGACACGATGATTATAGGCAAGAAGTAAAATCATTAATGATTACTCAAGAAGCTAAAAACTCAATTATTATTCCCGATGGTTCAAAGGGTGGATTTGTAATTAATAAAGATGCATCATTAGTAACAAAAGAGTATTTTACAGAAGTTTATTCAAATTTCATTGATGGTAACTTAGACCTTGTAGATAATATGGTTGAAAACAAAATAGTAAGAGATGAAAATATTGTAGCTTATGATGGTGATGATCCTTATTTTGTAGTTGCTGCAGATAAAGGAACAGCTTCAATGAGTGATATCGCTAATGGTATTTCAAAGGCAAGAGGATACTGGTTAGCTGATGCATTTGCTAGTGGTGGTTCAAATGGATATGGACATAAAGATTTAGGTATTACAGCTCGTGGTTCTTTAATGTCTACAAAAAGATTTTTTATTGAAAGTGGAATTGATATTTACAATGATGAGATTTCTGTTGTTGGAATAGGTTCTATGAGTGGAGATGTTTTTGGAAATGGAATGATTGAATCTGAAAAATTCAAATTAATTGGTGCAATTTCTCACAAAGAAATATTTATTGATCCAAATCCAAATGTTGAAGTAGCTTACAATGAAAGAAAAAGATTATTTGAGTCTTCAAATGGAGGTTGGAAAAACTATAATCCTGATTTGATTTCAGAAGGTGGAGGAATTTTTTCAAGAAGTGATAAAGAGATTATTTTAAGCTCTGAAATGAAAAAAATGCTAGGAACTTCTAAAAAATCTGTTTCAGGTGAAGAACTATGCAAAATGCTTCTTACTTTAGATGTTGATTTATTATTTAATGGTGGAGTTGGAACTTACGTAAAAGCAAGCGATGAAAACAATCTTGATTTAGGTGATAAACAAAATGAAGCTGTTAGGGTTGATGCTTGTGAATTAAGAGCTAAAGTAGTTTGTGAGGGTGGAAATTTAGGGTTTACACAAAAAGCAAGAATTGAATATGCACTAGCAGGTGGAAAAATCAATCAAGACGCAATTGATAATGCAGCTGGTGTAAATACATCTGACCATGAAGTTAACTTAAAAATTTTACTATATATTTTAGTTGAAAAAGGAGTTTTAACTTTACAGCAAGCTAGTGAAACTTTACAATCATTAAGTGAACAAGTTGTGGAAAAAGTTTTAAAGAGTAACTATGATCAAGCTTTAGTTATATCTTTTGATGAAAATTTATCTAAAAAACAAATCAACGATTTTATAAGAACAATTGAAGTTTTAGAAAAAAATATTGAAGCATTTAACAGAAAGGATTTCTATATTCCTAAAAATGAAAATATCCAAGAAATTACAGATATTCAAGGGGCAATTGTAAGACCTGTTTTATCTTCACTTATTTCATATAGTAAAATTTTGATTAAAAAAGTTTTACTTGATTCAACTATGATTGATGAACAGTTCTTTTCTCAATATTTGTTTAGATACTTCCCTAAATCATTTGTTGGAATTTATGAAAGTGAGATTATTCATCATCCATTAAAAAGAGAAATCATAGCAACAATGATTGCTGATATTGTAATAAACAATCAAGGTAGTACTTTCGTGTCTGATTATGAAAGATTAGGTGAAGAGAAATTTTTATTGAAAATTAAATCTTATCTTATTGCAAAACAACTATTTGGTGTTGCAGAAATAAAATCAAAAATCAGATGTCAAGATTATAAAATGGATATTGAAAAACAATATTTATTAATTAACAAATTAGAGTATACCTTATATACAACAACTAGATGGATGATAAAGTATCTTAAAAAAACGCAAATTGATCCATCACATATTTTAGAGCATAAAGAGGAGTTGTTTTCACTTTTAACTGAAGTTCACAAAGAAAAAGCAAAAGATTTGATTCCTGAAGATGATGAATTTAATCAATTCTTTACAGTTATTGATTATTTAAGATTTGCAGTTCCTGCTATAATGGTAAAAGAGGAAACACATCATACATTTAAAGATGTACTTATAATTTTCTATTCATTAATACATGAATTTAATATTTTAGATATTCTGATTTCACTAAATAAAGTTCAAATTACTTCTAAAAGTGACTTGACTCTTAGAAATCAAGTATTACAGTTTGTGGATTTTATTGTGATTTATTACACTAAAAAGATTCTTTATTTCCAAAGAACAAATGAAGAACCAGAAGTTGCTTTTGCAAATTATGTAGCTAATGAAAAAGATAAATTCTACAAAGTTAGAGACCATTTAGATAGCTTTATGACAAAAGAAAATAAAGATATAAAAGAGATTGCGATTACAGTTAATCAATTGATGGTTTCTTTAATATAAAATCATAATATAAACTTATAATAATATTTATAAGTTTATATTAGTTATACTTATAAAAAAAGGATTAAAAATGTCTAATTTTCAAGATAATGAACCAAGTTTAGAAAAAATTGAAGACTACAATGGTAAAGAGTCTCAAAGTAAAAAGAACACTGTTAGATTAGTAATTGTACTTTTATTAGTATTTGGAGCAATTTTAGTTTATATTAAAAATGACACTTATGAAAATGCTAAAAAAGAGTATGTTGGTACAAATGATAAGCCTGGTATCACAAATATAAACAATAAATAATCTAAAAATATTACTTAGTCATTTAATTTTAAAGTTCTTATTGATACAATTTGTGTTATAAATTTCAAATTGAGATAAAAAAGGAACTATTTTGAAGAATATAAAAATTCTTTTGATTGAAGATGAACCTCTTATATCTAGGAACTTTTCAACTATTTTAGAAAATTTAGGTTACACGATTGTAGGTATCGCAGCAACTGCAAAAGAAGCATACGATATCGCATTATGCAACACAATTGATTTGGTAATTTCTGATATTAAAATTGAAGGTAATATAGACGGAATTGAAGCTAGTAAAGTACTTCAAGGCGTTTATAATGTCCCTGTTATTTTTACTAGTGCCTTTAATGATGATGAGAAAATTAAAAGAGCAGCTAATATTGTTAAGATGGTTGGGTATTTAGTTAAACCTATCAGAATTGATGAAATTGATACATTAATCAAAATTGCTGTTGAAAGATATAAAATTTTAGACAAGAAAAAACTTGTAAATATTAATTCTTATTATAAATATGATTTTGCAAAGAATGTTATCTACAATGATCAAGATAAAGCTGTAATGCTAACAAAAAATGAATCTATTTTGTTGTCTTTACTTTTAAATAGACAAAACAAAGTTTTAGAGTATGATTTAATAAACGACACTTTTTGGATAAATAGTGAAAATAGCGATTTATCAAGAAGACAATTAATTCATAGACTTAAAAGTAAATTACCTCATATTAAAATCCTTTCTGAAAAAGGAAAAGGTATTTATATAAAAGAAGAAGAGTAAAAACTCTTCTTTTTTATTCTTCCACTGTATTCATCATCCAGATACTAAATATATCTAAGTAGTTCCAAAACGATTGTTTTAAACTCTCATCTACATCTAAATCTTTTAAAACCATAATATAAGACTCAAGCCAAATTCTTCTAGCTTTTTGATTAATTCTAAAAGGTTGATGACGAGCAGCCATCATTGGAGCACCTCTGTTTTCATTAAAATATGGATGACCACCACAAATTTGTATAAAGAAATCAGCTGAGTGTTGTTTTGCCATTGCTAATCCTTGAGGAGTTGGTGGAAAAAGGTCTTTAATATCACTTTGAGCTAATAAATCATAGTGATCTGAAACTAATTTTCTCATTCCTTCTTCACCAATAGCACTTAAAAATCTTGGGTCTGGTTTAGTAACAGGAGGTCTAACTCCAACTTGTCCTTGAGTAATTGAAAAATCCATAATATTTTTATCCTTTAAATTTTTTAGTTTTTAATGTAGTTAGATTTTTTATCACTTGTATCTAACTCTTGACCAATTTCTTGGTATCTTTTGAAATAATATTCTACAAATGATTTAATATTTTCATCATTTGGCATGAAATATTTACTTGATTTTGTTGCATAATCATTTAAGAAAAGTGTTGCATCTTTTTTATCTAAGTAATGATTTGCTAGTTTTGTATAGTGTTTTACATACCAAGCTTTTAATAATTCATATTGTTCATCATCTATTTTTATGTTTAGTTTTTCATCATTCCAAACTAAAGTTTTTGTTTCAAACAGAGCATTTAAGTGAATTAATCCTTCACAATAATATGGTTGAACTTCATCAACTTCCATCCATCCAATTAAACCTACACTTCTTTT
>JALRJW010000377.1 GCA_023268955.1 Aliarcobacter sp.
TTTCTCCTCGTGACCCTTCCAGGAATAGTGATACCACTTACCGCGAGAAGTAATATAGCTTAGATCCACATCGAAGATCTGGTCTGTGGGACTTTTATTTACTTGCTCACGCAAAGCTAAAATCGAAGGATGTAGTCGTAATTGAAGTATAGTGAATACCTTGCCACTTGAGTCGGCCTCTACCTCTTTAAGTGCTTCTATATTCCACGAATTTAATACGATTGGTTTTTCGCAAATAGCATGAGCACCAGATCTTAGTGCAAACCGAATATGTGCGTCATGCAAGTGGTTTGGGGAACAAATTGATACAAAGTCGGCTTCCTCAGCCGATACATAACTTTGGTTTGCGAGAACGGCGTTACCGCCATAATTGTCAATAGCCATGAAATTCTACTTTAAGAGTTGAATGATAAACGGAATTGCGTTTACCACGAAAGAAAGCATAACAGCGATCACAGATACTTTGTATTGAATTTTTTTTTCTAAAGGCTCAATAATAATTTTTTGAATTTCGCTAGGACTTGCACCAGGCATTACAACAATTACAGCACCACCACTAACTTTGATTTGTGGGTTTTCTTCCCTTGGCATAATAATCAAAGAGATATAACCTAAAATTAGAATAAAAACACCTAAAATAAAAGTCAAAGGATGCTCTATAAATATTGAAGATAGCTTACCTGCAATATTCAAGTCTTTATTTAAATGGGATGAAAAATCTTTTTCAGTCATAATTACTTCCTAATTTCCATTAATTTAAAGAGTCAATATTGATTTTTGCATACATTCCTGGGTAAACTTTTTCATTTTTTTTATCAAATGAAATTTTAAGTATAAATGAATGCGTAGTTGAGTTAACATTTGGAATAATTGATTTGATTTTTCCTTTTGTTTTTAAATCAATAGAAGCTACATAAATATCAACTTCTTGTCCTAATTTTATAGCATTTAAATTTGATTCAGGAATATCAGTTTTAATTTCTAAAGATGTTAAATCAGATAATATAATTGCAGGAACTGAAGGCATAGCCATTTCTCCGACTTTTATAGTTTTTTTGATAATAAGACCATCATTAGGTGATTTGATTTTTAAATAATCATATTGTGTTTCAACTTCTTTTAATTTTGCTTGAGCAATTGCAATCATATTTTGGATATTTTTTAAATTTAATTCTAATTGTTCAACATCATATTTTGAAACTAAATCTTGGGCATATAATCTTTTGTATCTGTTGTAGTTGATTTCTACATTTGATAGTTGGTTTTTTTGGATTTGCAAAGTTAAAAGAGCTTCTTGTTTGTTTGAGTCAAGAGTTGATGAATCAATTTCATATAAAATCTGACCTTTTTTAACAAATGAACCTTCATTTACATAAACATTTGTTACGTATCCCATATATCTACTTGTGATTACTTTTTCATTATCTGAGACAATAGTTCCTGATAATTCAAAACTATTTGCAAATGATAAAACTGATAAAAGTGAAGTTATTAGTAATTTTTTAAACATTATTTGTTGCCTTTATTGTATTGAGTGAAATCTACTCCTAAAACTAGAGCAATATTTGCTAAAGCTAGGGAATAATCATATTTTGCATTTATTAATGCTGCTTCATTTCTTTGAAGATTTGCTTCTTGTTCTAATAAATTTGTCATTGAAATAAGTTGATTTTTATACATTAAATTTGATTGTTCAAATACTTCTGCTGCTAACTCTTTAGCTTTTATTTTTTCAGTTAAAACTTTTTCTTTAGCGTTTAGATTTGAAATACTTTTTTTGATTTCTAGTTTAATCATATCTTGAAGTTGTTCAAGATTATTTACACTTTTTTTGTATTCTAGACTTGCTTTTTCACTTTTAGCACTTCTTGTCATGTCAAAAATATTGTATTTTAGACCAACAACCGCCATGTAGTAATCTTTTGTATTGTCTAAGTCAATTGAATTGTCATTAAAACCATATTCAAAATGAGAATAAATAGTTGGCATATATTCAGAATTTACAACATCAATATTCTTTTTCATAGCTTGTTTATTGATTTCTTGCATTTTAAATTCATCTCTATTTTGCAAAGCTTTTTCATATAAATCATCAATAGAATTTACATCGCAATAGATATGTTTCATATTAAAAACATCAGAAATTGTTTCATCAGAAGTTAAAAACTTCAAATAAGCAATGGCAACATCAAAATTATTTTGAGCTTCAATTAATTTTGAGTTTACATTTAATTCATGTACAGTTGCTTGTTTAACATCAATTTTTGTTACAAGTCCTTCTTTATGAAACTCATTTGCTTGTTTAACTACATAAGTTATAGCTTCTTTTGTTTTATTCACAGCTATTATAAACTCTTTTGCAACAACCGCTGAGTTATATGCTTTTAATACTTCAAAAGAAAGTTGTTTTTTGCTAAGGTTTAGTTTTAGTTCATTTGCTTTTTCTTGAAGTTTGATAATATCTTTTTGATTTGATATTTTAAAACCTGTAAATAAAGGTAAGTTATGGGAACAAGCCGCTGCGCCCTACTCCGATCACTGGAACGCGGTAATGAATGAGCTTCTCGACCTCGATTTTACCCTAGACCCCACCTTCAATATTTACGAGGCTAATCGTGACCTTCAACGCGCGAGAAGAGCAGAGTGGCATGAAGAATACACTTTACCTTCGCTATGGAGATTTTATCAGCCTTCGATGATTTCACACGGCTCGTACTGGCATGACTGGGGTACCGAGCAAGAGATTACTTGGAAACGCAACTTCAAACTATGGATGACCTTCGTCAATGAATACAAGAATCGAGGCGGACGCGTTACCACCGGTTCAGATTCAGGATTCATTTTTCAATTATACGGGTTCGCTTATATCAGAGAATTAGAATTGTTGCGTGAGGCAGGATTCCATCCGCTCGAAGTGATTCGTTC
>JALRJW010000055.1 GCA_023268955.1 Aliarcobacter sp.
TTGAGATTGTGAATGAGAAAAATAGTATTAAAAATAATCTAATAATCAAACATACTCCCCAAATTATATATTATAAAGCAAAGGATTATATTTAAAACTCTTTTTTTTGTCAAATAAACACTATAATTTATTGTTATTTATGTCGTCTAAAAGATTTTTTACACAAATATCAATCATATTAAAAACCTTATCAAATCCTTCAAATCCATCAAAAAAGTATGGATCAGGAACATCTTTACCATCAAAACCAAAATCTCCAAGTTTATAAACTTTTAATTGACCAAGTTTTTTAATATTTTGAACATTTGAACTATCTAAACCAATAACATAATCATGTTTATTGGCATCTCTTTGAGTGAATTGAACTGCTCTTTGTTTTGAAATATCAACACTGTTTTGCATAGCAACTTTTATTGAATTCTCACATGGAGCTTCACCAAGATGCCAAGAACCTGTTCCTGCACTTGATATTTTAAAATCATATCCTTTTTCTAGGCAATATTTTTTAGCAACACCCTCAGCAATTGGAGATCTGCAAATATTTCCTAAACATACAAAAATTATTGATTTACTCATTTTTTACCTTACTTATCAAGTCCAATATTTATATATTTTCTAACTTTTTTTATAGTTTCTTTATTAAAATCCATTGATATAATTTTAGAGTCATCATCTCTAATTAAATCACCAAATGGATCAATTACAGCACTTCCACTTGCCATATTGTCATTTGCGCTGTTTGAAGCGATTACAAAGGCCTGATTTACTAGTGCTAAAGATTTTGTGATAGTTTCATAGTGATCTTTTCTTTTTGCACCCCACATTGCAGGATTTAAAATAATGTCAGCACCTTTTATTTTTTCCCAAAGAATAGGAAATCTTAATTCAAAACAAATAAGCGTAGCTATTTTTATTCCATTTATTTCAATGATTTTGATATCATCTTGATTTCCAGGTATAAAATATTCCTGTTCATTTCCTAAAGGAAATAAGATAGATTTAGATTGAGTATGAATAATTTGCTTATCTTTAATCATAAAAAAAGTATTCAAAAATCCATCTTTTGAATTTGTAATAAGAGTTAATCCAATGATTTTATTTGTAGATAATTCTTTTAATTTTTCAATTACAATTTCTGAGAATTCACTCGCTTTTTGCATATTTTCATAGGCAAATTCAGTCATGCAAACTTCAGGTGCTAGGATTAAACTATTTTCTTGGCATTGATTAATTAAAGAGACTAATTCATCTAAATTTCTTTGATAATCTTTTTTATCTGTTTTAAATTGCAAAGCTATAAGTTTCATAGATTTCTTGCCTCTAAACTAAGTAAAAACTCTTTTTTACCAACTCCACCGGCATAACCAGCTGTATCACCATTTGAAGCTATTACTCTATGGCAAGGAACGATTATATGAAGCATATTTTGTGCGTTTGCATTTGCAACGGCCCTGTGTGATTTATCTCTTTTTATATTTTGCGCTTGTTGTTTGTAGCTAATTGTTTTTCCATAGGGAATATTTAACAACTCTTTCCAACACTCTATTTGAAAAGGACTTCCAACAAGCTGCATTGGCACATCAAAAGTTGTTCTTTTATTTTCAAAATATTCTTGCAATTGAACTTTCAAGATATCAAAGTAATCACAGTTTGCAGGAATTACATCAGCTTCGAATTTTTTTCTTAAAGTGTCAATCTTTGCTTCAATATTAAATGGAGTGAAAAACGCTAGCATCACTATTCCATCTTTTGAAGCAGCAGCTAGCATTTCTCCTAATGGAGTATCTATAGTTGTGGTTGTGATTATGTTTTTTGATTCAGATTTATAAACTCTCATTTAAGTTTATTAATCCTCATCTGAATAAACGCATACATTGAAATCTTCAACTAATCCATTTTCATCAACGCATTGAGATTGAAAAAAGTTCGTAATATATGGTTTGTTGCAATGCTCTTCAAAATCCTCTTTTGAAGCCCAAATTTCATTGAAAACTATAGGAAATGAAGTTCCAGTTGCATAAGGATTTTGGATATGCTTTGTAACTATGTATTGAATGCAACCATCTTCTCTAGTTGTTTGAGGTTCAAGATTTCTTAAAACTTCAAATAGTTCTTGCTCTTTTCCCTCTTTTGCCTTGAAACTTGCTATGCAATAAATCTTTTTTGACATGTTTTTCCTTATTCTCTAATTTGACCTTGACCAAAGATTTTATATTTAAATGTCGTTAAGTCATTTATTCCCATAGGTCCTCTTGAGTGAAGTTTATTTGTTGAAATTCCAACTTCAGCACCTAGTCCAAATGCTCCACCGTCTGTAAATCTTGTACTTGCATTTGCATAAACACAAGCAGCATCCACTTGATCTAAAAATTTATTTATTGTTGTGTAGTTCTCACTTAAAATTGCTTCTGAGTGACCTGAACCATATTTTGCAATATGAGCAATTGCTTCATCAACATTTTTAACTACTTTTATATTTAATATATTTGCTAAATACTCTGTATCGTAATCTTCATGTGTAGCACACTCAATTTCAATATGTTTAACAGTCTCTTCACAACCTTTTAATTGAGTCCCCTCTTCCATAAATGCATCATAAAGACCTGGTAAAATATATGGAGCAATTTGTTCATGAATTAGAAGTGTTTCCATTGCATTGCAAACACCTGGTCTTTGACATTTTGCATTAATTGCAATATCAATAATTTTATTGTGTGCAGCATCTTTATCAACATAAATATGACAAAGCCCTTTATCATGTTTTACCACAGGAACAGTTGCATTTTCACTAACAAATTTAATTAATGCCTCTCCACCTCTTGGAACAATTAAATCAACATATTTATCTTGTTTAATTAATTTTGCAACACCTTCTCTAGTTGAATCAGGTAAAAGTGAAATAGCTTGTTCTGGTAATTTATGTTTAGAAAAACTTTGAAAGATAATGGTATAACAGCACAAAATTTTATTAAAGAGATGTATTCTGAATGTGCAGATAATAAAGAAATGATTGATGTAATTAATTTAGCATCTGAAACTTTAAATTTTATTCTCGAAAATAGAGATGATCAAGAAATGCTCTCATGTGTTAGTTTTGACTATTTGATGGGATTTGGATACCTCGTTGGAGGCTGGTTAATGCATAAAGCTAATTTAAAAGCCCAAGAAAAATTGTCAACGAACCCAAAAGACGATCCTTTTTTAAGAGGCCAAATTTTATCATCTGAATTCTATGATCTACATATTCTGCCTAGAATACAAACTCATTTTAGAATAGTAATGAAAGGCGCAAATGTAATTAAACTTTCAAATGATTCTCTGATTTAAGATAGGTTTATAATTTATGAGTTTTCTAAGTTTTTTTAACCGTAATAAGATGCTGTAGACAGACAAGAATTTAAAATTCAAATTTTCTTAAACTTTCTGTTGCTTTTAATATCTAATTAGGTAGCCTATTATTTATGTAGTGGGGGCTACTTATTCATTTCTTAAGTTTGATCTCATCACTAATTATTTTTAATTATTAAATTAATTAGAACG
>JALRJW010000063.1 GCA_023268955.1 Aliarcobacter sp.
ATTAACTATTTGTGGATCTGAATTTTCTAAAATTTCCAATCTTACAATATCACCTGTTCTTCTTTTTTTTAAAGCAAGTTCAAAAGAGTGTACTAAGTCTTCTGACTCTTCTTGAAATTCTACGTCGCTGTCTCTTGTAATTCTAAAAATCATTTTACCTGTAGGAATATGATCTGGAAAAATGTCAGAAATAAAAAAGTCTATAACATCATCAATAATAATATATTTATGAATTTTCTTTGGATTCTTTATCCTGATAAATCTTTGTAATGATTTTGGGATAACCATTATTGAATTTAAAGTTTTATTTTTATATGATGGATATTTGGATGAAAAAATACCAAATGCTTTTAAAGAAAAATATTTAAAAGAAAAAAATATTGAAATACTAAAATTAACTTATTCAAAAACATCAGTAGAAGCGATTCAATCAAATAAAAGTAAATACTCGTTTTCTTATATCATAAATAAAGATGGAAAAGATTTAATTTGTGAATCTAATGATGTGGAAATCATTACAATTGAAAATGAAACTATTGTAGGTGATTTTAAAGAGAAATGCCAAGACAAGTAAAAAATTTACTATCTTGGTTTAAAGCCATTTTTACTTTTGCAAACATGGGGAAATAAACAGTTATCACAATCAGGACTAACAGCTTTACAAATATATCTACCAAATAAAACCATAGCTTGATGAAAAATATGCAAATCATCACCTTTTAATTTTTTCACTAACTGTGCTTCTGTTTCATCAACTGTTTTTCCATCACTTAATCCAAGTCTATGTGAAACT
This sequence comes from Aliarcobacter sp., assembly GCA_023268955.1. Classification (GTDB taxonomy): domain Bacteria; phylum Campylobacterota; class Campylobacteria; order Campylobacterales; family Arcobacteraceae; genus JALRJW01. The sequence continues at coordinate 794 of JALRJW010000063.1, forward strand.
CTAAAAACATGAGTATCAACAGCCATTAAGTTAGCTCCTTCAAACTCAATCATAAAAACATTTGCCGTTTTGTTTCCAACACCTGCTAGTTTCATAAGCTCTTTTTGAACGTGTGGAATTTCACCATCATAATTTTCTAAAACACTTTGGGCCATCTTAATAATATTTTTTGCTTTATTATTGAAAAATGAACATGTTTTTAAAAGTTCTTTCACATCTTCAAGGTCTGCAACAGCTAATTCTTTTACTGATGGATATTTTTCAAAAAGAGCTGGTGTGATGATATTTACTCTTTTATCAGTACATTGAGCTGATAAAATAATAGCTATTAAAAGCTCATAATCATTTCTATAAGCTAACTCTGTAACTGCATCACTATATTTTTCAATAAATGCTTGTTTTATTATCTCAATATCTGCTTTAGTCGCTTTTTTTGGCAAATCTTTTCCTTTATATTTTTTTGATTTTTTCTATTTCATCTCTAAGACGAATAGCTTCTTCAAAATTCAAATCTCCAGCTGCTTTTTTCATCTGTTTATTTAATTCAATCAAGATTTTCTTTCTTTCACTTGCTGGCATTTTTTCCATTTTTTGTTTTTTCCAAGCTACATCTGCATGCTCTTCAAGTTTTAAACTTCCATCAAGTTTTCTAGTTGTTGATTTTGGAGTAATTCCATGTTTAATATTATGTTCTTCTTGAAGTTTTCTTCTTCTACTTGTTTCATCTATTGCAAAACGCATTGAATCTGTAATTTTTTTAGCAAATAAAATTACTCTACCATTTTCATTTCTAGCAGCTCTTCCAATTGTTTGAATAAGTGAAGTTTTACTTCTTAAGAAACCTTCTTTATCAGCATCTAAAATAGCTACTAAAGACGTTTCAGGAATATCAAGACCTTCTCTAAGTAAGTTAATACCAACTAAAACATCAAATTTTCCAAGTCTTAAATCTCTTATTATCTCATTTCTTTCAATAGCATCAATTTCACTATGCATATATTTTACTTTAATGCCTAAATCTTGATAATAGCTGCTTAATTCTTCAGCCATTTTTTTAGTTAAAACAGTTACTAAAACCCTTTCATTTTTTTCAACTACTTTTTTGATTTCGTCGTGCAGTTTTTCAACTTGAAACTCTGAATCAACAATATCAATAATAGGGTCAAGAAGTCCCGTTGGTCTGATAATTTGTTCAGCAACTACACTTGATTTTTCAAGTTCTAGTTCATTTGGAGTTGCACTAACAAACATAAAATGGGGTGCTTTATTAATATATTCATCAAACTTTAAAGGTCTATTATCTAAAGCACTTGGTAACCTAAATCCATACTCAACTAAAACCTCTTTTCTACTTCTATCAGCTGCATACATTCCTCTAAACTGAGATAAAGAGACATGAGATTCATCAACAATTACTAAATAATCTTTTCCTAATTGCTCAAAATAATCCATAAGTGAATAAGGAGTTTCACCAGGCTTTTGACCCGTTAAATGTCTTGCATAGTTTTCAATTCCTTTGCAAACTCCTGTGCTTTCAATCATCTCTAAATCAAACTCAACTCTTTGTTTTAATCTTTGATACTCAACAACTTTTTGCTCTTTTACAAAGAAATCAAGTCTTTCATCTAATTCTTCTTCTATTTGTTTTACAGCGACACTCAGTCTATCTTGAGTTACAACAAAGGGATTTACTGAGTAAATTATCGCTTCTTCAAGCTCTTTTGTTTTATTATTTGTTAAATATTCGTGTTTAGCGATACTTTCAACCTCATCACCGAAAAACTCAACTCTAATAAACTCATCTTCAAAATAAGCAGGAAAAATATCTATTACATCTCCATTTACTCTAAAATCAGCTCTATCAAAAAACTTGTCATTTCTTTTGTAACCCATTTCAACTAATTTAAGTAAAAATTGCTTTTGAGAATACTCAAAACCAACTTCAATTCTTTGAACCATAGATTTATATTCAGTTGGATTACCTAAACCATAGTTAGCAGAAACCGATGCAATAACAATTACATCATCAAAACTAAGAAGTGACGCTGTTGTACTTAATCTTAGTCTTTCAAGTTCAGCATTTATAGAAGAGTCTTTTTCTATAAATAAATCAGTTCTAGGTATATAAGCTTCAGGTTGATAATAATCATAATAAGAGATGAAATATTCAACATGGTTGTTTGGGAAGAACTCTTTAAACTCACTATATAATTGAGCTGCTAAAGTTTTATTGTGAGTCATGATTAATGTTGGCTTTTGGGTCTTTTCAATAACCTTTGCCATAGTATATGTTTTTCCAGAACCAGTTACACCTAAAAGTGTTTGGTATTTATTTCCTTCAAGTATAGAATTGCTGAGTTTTTCTATTGCTTGGGGTTGATCTCCCGCTGGTTGATATTCACTTTTAACTTCTAATTTTGCCATGGCAGGATTATAGCTTATTAAAGCTTTTATATTTTATAGTGGTAATTTTATAAAAAATTTAGCTCCATATTCACTATTTTCTACATATAATGAACCATTTAGTGATTCTGTAATAATTCTATAGCTCATATGCAATCCTAAACCTGTACCTTGAGATTTATGTTTCGTTGTGAAATATGGATCAAAGATATGTGAGATTATATTTTCAGGAATTCCGCCACCATTATCTTCTATAGAAATAACAGCAAAATCTTTATCTTCATTTATATTAATTTTTATCCATTTATTTTTTATATTTTCATTAGAATTTAGTACATCTTTTGCATTGTTTAATATATTCATAATAACTTGAGTTAATTCATCTGAAACAATATTTATTTTTATACTTTTAACTTCTGACATATTGTGATAAATGTTTATATTGTTATTTCTCAAAGTTGATGAAATGATATCTAGAGTCTTGTTTATAACATCTTGAATAGAAGTTAGCTTTTTAGTTTTATCACCCTTTATAAAATTTCTAAAAGTCTCAATTGTAGTTGATAATTGATTAGTGTACATCAAAGTATCATTTATTTTTTTATCAATACTTTCATCATTTAATATTCCCAACTCTTTTTCAACTTTCATACTTGATAAAATCATACTTACAGCACTTAAAGGTTGTCTCCATTGGTGGGCAATATTTCCTATCATTTCACCTAAAGAAGCTAACTTTTTAGATTCTAATAATTGAAAATCCTTTACTTTTAATGTTTGTTCTAACTCTTTTCTTTGTGATATATCTCTCCACACTGTATGAATAACATTATCATTGTTTAAAATCATATTTGTAAGTGTAATTTCTAACCAAAACTCTTTATTATCTAATTTTTTATGCATAAATTCAAAATTACTTGAACCATTTTTTAATGTATGTTGAATCATTTTTTCATATTCATCAACAGAGTTTTCACCATTTGGCTGGTATTTAGGCATTAAAGAATTAAAATCAAAAACTAATACATCCTCTTTAGCCTTAAATCCAAAAAGTTTTATAAACGCTTTGTTACAATCTATAAACCTACCCTCTTTCATAATAGAAAGGCCATCACTTGCATCATCAAAGTTACCTTTAATCCCAATAACTTTTAAGTTTTCACCATCTTCACAAACCATTTGAAGTCTTTGAACATCACTTGTTCCACCATCAGGATACATACAAGCAACTTGAATATTTTCTTTGTTTTTAAAGGTATTAAGAGCAGCAGGTCCCGTATCACCTGAAGTTGCAGCTAAAATTAAATATTTTTCATCTCTTTTTTTTGCAATAGAGCTTAAAATTGAACCAAAAGGTTGTAAAGC
>JALRJW010000113.1 GCA_023268955.1 Aliarcobacter sp.
CGCTGATCGTATTAAATGGCCTCTCCGATGATTTCACGATGATCGACCTAGAGACCAGACGTCCACAACTAACCAAGCGCGCGGGGTTAGTCCCCCACTCGATCGAGGTATTCAAGTGAGAGCACGTCAACTGGTGACAATGTTATTTATAATATTGGGAAGCTTACCATTTATCGTCTACATTAAATTTATAAATGGTAATAAAAAAATTTTTACCACAGATATTCAAATTAGAACATTTGTTAGAATTATTTTAATAGCAATTACAATTTTATCTATTTATTTAATATTTTACGATGGAAATAAATTTAATTTAAGATCTATATTTTTTAATGTCATTTCAATTCTAACTGGTACAGGATATGTCAATGCTGAATTTGATAGTTGGGGTAGTTTTGCTTTAGTACTATTTTTAGCTTTAATGTTTATTGGAGGATGCGCGGGATCTACAACCTGTGGGGTAAAAATATTTAGAATTCAAATATTATATTTATTTATTTCTAACCAACTTAAAAAAATAATTTATCCTAAAGGAGTATTTGTTATGAAATATGACAAAAATGTTATTGATAATAAATTTATCTCTTCAATAATTTCATTCATTTATCTATATTTTGTAATATTCTTTATTTTAGCAGCATTATTATCTTTAACTGGTCTTGATTTTGTAACAGCTATTTCTGGTGCAGCGACCTCTATTTCAAATGTAGGTCCAGGATTAGGTAATATAATTGGTCCAAATGGAAATTTTTCTACACTACCCGATATGTCTAAATGGATATTAACACTTGGAATGATTTTAGGTAGACTAGAGTTATTTGCTATTTTAGTATTATTTATACCTTCGTTTTGGAGAAATTAATTTGATTGAAATAAAAAAACAATCTCTATCAGAAACGTTCTCTATATATTTTGATGTTAGAATGTTAAAAATTCTATTGCTTGGTGCTATATCGGGGTTCCCTTGGGTTCTTATTGGAAGTAGTCTTAGTTTGTGGTTAAAGGAAGATGGTTTAAGTAGATCAACTATTGGATGGGCAGGATTAATATTTGGTGTTTATGCATTTAACTACTTATGGGCACCATTAATAGATAGAATACAAATTCCTATACTTACCAAAAAAATTGGACATCGAAGAGCTTGGATTGTTTTAATGCAATCTTTAATTTTAATTTGTCTTGTTCTTTGGAGTATTCTTAACCCAACACAAAATTTAGCTATGGTGATCACTGTTGGATTGTTCATTGCAATTGCCTCAGCAACACAAGATATAACTGTTGATGCATTAAGAATTGAACAGATTGGTGAGCATGAAGGAAAATCTATGGCAGCAGGTGCTGCTATGGCTGTAGTCGGCTGGTGGAGTGGTTATAAATTAGGAGGTGTCATTTCATTATTTTCAGCAGAATATCTTCAAAATTTAGGGTTTGAAAATTATTGGCAACTTACTTTTTTAATACTTGGTGTTCTAGTAATACTAATGAATATTGGTTTAATGTTTATTTCAGAAGGCGGCTCCGAGGAAAGAAAAAAGAAACAAAAAGAAGACGACATGCTAATTTCAAATAAATTTAATTCTAAAAATATATTTACAGATTTACTTACATGGATTGGTGGCACTGTAAGTGGTCCTATAGTTAGTTTTTTTAAAAAGAATGGTTTTAAAATTGCATTAGCAATTTTAGGATTTGTGTTTCTTTTTAAAGTTGGTGAGGCATTTTTAGGAAGAATGTCTATAATTTTTTATAAAGAGATTGGTTTTAGCAAAAGTGATATAGCTATTTATTCAAAAACCCTTGGATGGGTTACTACAGTAATATTCACATTACTTGGTGGATTATTTGTAATTAGATCGGGTGTTTTAAAGGCAATGTTTCTTGCTGGCATACTGATGGCAAGCACCAACTTATTGTTCACACTATTAGCATGGAGTGATAAATCAGAAATACTTTTTGCAATAGCTGTTATATTTGATGATATAGCTGCAGCATTTGCAACGGTTGCTTTTGTTGCTTTTATTTCATTATTAGTTGATAGAGCATATACTGCTACCCAGTATGCACTTTTGGCTTCAATCGGAACTGCAGGAAGAACTACACTAGCTTCATCTTCTGGTGCATTGGTAGACTGGCTAAATGGGGATTGGGGGATATTTTTTATCTTAACTGCTATAATGGTTATTCCATCATTGATTATTTTATGGGTAATAAAAAATAAGTTAAAATTAAGTGAAAAATAATTTTTATTTTAATAAAAGTTTAGCGAATATACACTCTAAACCTTCATCTAAGTCTGAGGTCATTTCACAAATTCTATATGGTGAAAAATTTTTAGTTATAAAAAAAATAAAAAACTGGATCAAAATAAAAGCATTATACGATAATTATATTGGATTTATTAAGCTAGATAAATTTCAAGATAAATTTAGTCCTAAATACAAAATATTTAAAATCAAATCACATATATATAAAAAAAGTAAAAGTAAATTTTTAAAAACTGGCAAGTATTTATTTTTTAGTAGTGGTATTTCAATTTTAAATGAAAGCGAAAATTATTTTGAATTTGAAAAAAATCAGTGGATAAAAAAAAAAGATACAAAGCAAATAAACTTTAAGGATGAAAACTTTATAAAAATTTTTAAACAATTTTTAAATACAAAATATCTATGGGGAGGTAAATCATGTGATGGAATTGATTGTTCTGCTCTTTTACAAATATACTTTAAATTTAATAATAAATTTTTTATCAAAAGAAATTGATGATTCATTAAACTATATGTCAAATACAATTGAAGATTTTAATAATTTTTTTAAACCCAATAAAGAAAAAGAATTATTTTATATCAAGGATCTATTTGAAGAATCATTAAATCTCTTAAGATCAAAAATTACAAGTAAAAATATAAGTATCACAATAGAACAAAGTAACGACTCAATTGAATATTTTGGTTATAAAAATGAATTAAAACAAGTTCTAATAAATATTTTACATAATGCTGTAGATGCTTTAATAGCAAGAGAAATTGAAAACAAAAATATTTCACTCACATATGAAATTAAAGATAAGAATTTAATCTTAGCTGTTCAAGATAATGCAGCTGGTATTGATGTTAATATAATTGATGATATTTTTAATCCGTATTTCTCCACTAAATTAGAAAAAAATGGTACAGGATTAGGACTTTATATTTCGAAAGTAATTATTCAAAATAATATGCATGGGAGAATTGATGTTGAAAATATTAACAAAGGTGCTAGATTTACAATAACTTTACCAATAAATGATATTCAATCTTAAGTAGAATATCTCAAATTTTTTTGAATACTATAAATAAAGAAATAGTTTCATTGTTTATTATCATCGAAATGAATTATTTTAAACTCACCATCATAAGTTTCAACAACAGCTGTACAAGACTCAACCCAATCTCCACAATTTAGATAATCTATTGTATCAATTTTTCTAATTTCAGCTTTGTGAATATGTCCACAAATAACTCCATCATAGTTTTTATGTTTTGCATGATTGCTTAGAATTTTTTCAAAATCATTGATAAAACTTACTGAACTTTTTACATTATCTTTAATATATTTAGATAAAGACCATCTTGATTTTATATTAAAAAGTTTTCTAAAAAAATTGATTTTATCATTAATATAAAGTAAAAAATCATAGCCATAATCACCCAAAATTGCTAACCATTTTTTAGTCATTGTAATAGAATCAAAAAAATCACCATGGGTAATATAATATTTATTACCATTTATACAAGAATATTCAAATTCATTATTAATATGAAGATTATCCCCTAAAACTAAAGGTACAAAAGGTCTTAAAAACTCATCATGGTTACCTGTAACTAAATATACATTAGTACCTTTTCTAGCTTTTCTAAGTATTTTTTGAATTACATCTGAATGACTTTGAGGCCAAATAAGTTTTCTTTTTATTGCCCAACCATCAACAATATCCCCAACTAAATAAAGATTTTCACTTTCAAAATCTTTTAAAAATTCTATAAACTTTTCAGCTTGGCAAAATCTAGTTCCAAGGTGAATATCTGATACAAATATTGTTTTAACTTTCATAAAAAAATATTATTAGTTTATGATTACAAATTAGTAACATTTAAATAGAATAGTTTTTAACCATCAATTTGTACTTATTTTGTAATAAATCTATGATAAAATAATTTTATGAAAGAAAAAATATACATACTCGACACAAATATCATTCTTCAAAATGTTCAAAACATAGAAAGAATATCTGACCACAAGACAAATCATATAGTTATTCCAGAAACAGTTTTACTTGAATTGGAAGATAAAAAGAAACTATCAAATGAATTAGGTTTTCATTCAAGGGAATTTGCAAGACTTTTAGCAAAAATGAAAATCAAAAAAATTGATTACAAGCCTGGTTTTAAAGTAGTAAAACTTTTTGATGATGAAATTAATCTTGATATTATTTCAAAAGATAAATATGAAACAGAAATGGACCAAATTCATATTTCTGAATCAAATGATAAAAGAATCATTGAAGTTGCTTCTATTGCTCAAGATTACTATAAAGGGGCTCAGGCAATTTTCTTATCACTTGATGTTTATGCTAGAACTTTTGCTTTGTTTAAAAGTATAAAAACAGAAACTTTACATGATGATAAATCTATTGTTCCAAAATTTCAGTTTGTAAAAAATTTTGAACTTGATTCTTGCAACTTTAATAATATAGATGGTAAACCTATTTTAAATATCGATGAAACATATGAAAAAGAAAACTTTTCTTACTGTTTTGAAAGTAATGATGGAAATAGTGAGTATGCTATTATTTACAATGGTATTATTGATTTATTAAAAGAGAGTGACTTTAAAGCATTAAGTGTGAAACCTGCAAATCTTAGACAAAAACTTTTCACAAAAGCAATATTAAGCAATATGTATGAGCTTTTAGTAATTGATGCAAAAGCTGGTTCCGGTAAAACTTTAATGTCAATTGCCAGTGCAATGAGACTTATAGATTTAGGTTTGTATGATAAAATTGTTTATGTTAGAAACTCTATTGAATCTTTAGATAAAGGCGCTGATATAGGATATTTGTCTGGAAATGATGAGAAATTTAGAATCTATAATATGGCTTTGCAAGACACACTAGAATTTATTGCTAAAAAGCAACTAAAAAAGAGTGAAAATAGAGAAAATCAAGAATCAATAAACTCAAAAATTGAAGAACTTCAATCTAAATATTGTATTCAAACTTTATGGCCTGGTGAAGCTAGAGGTAGAACTTTGTCTGATTGCATAGTTATTATGGATGAATGGCAAAATAGTAGTGAAAAAACAACTCAACTTATTTTATCAAGACTTGATGAATCTTGTATGGCAATAGTTATTGGTTCAAATAGACAAATTGATAATTTGTACTTAAATAAATACAACAACGGTTTAACAACACTTTTAAAACAAACAAATGATGAACACCCTGAATTAAATATGTTTGCAATTGAATTAGAAAAAGCAGTTAGGGGTAAATTTGCTCAATTTACTGAAAGAATTTTTGAAAACAAAAAAGGATAATAGATACAAAATAGACTTATTAATGATACGATTTACAATCATATTGAATATACAAAACTAGAAGATAAAATTCTTCAAACAAAAATATTAAATAGGCTACAGTTTATCACTCAAAACGCCCTAGCCTATTTTTCATTTCCATCAATTACTACAAAAAGATTTATTCATAGTTTAGGAACTATGCATTTAGCATCGTATATGTTTAAAAACTCTTTATTAAATGCCGATAAAAAAAGTAAAAACTCATTTTTAAATGCTTTAAAAAAAACCATAAAAACAATTATTGATGAAGAAAAATCAAACATAGATATCGATGATTTAAGATATTTTGACAATAAAGCATTATATCAGTTTAGTATACCTACAAAAACAAAAAATCAGGCAAATGCTTACACAGTAATCTTGCAAACATTAAGAATTGTTGGACTTATGCATGACGTGGGACATTTACCATTTTCACATCAAGCTGAATATGCTTTAAAAAAAACCTATGAAAAATTAATTGTAAAAGAGAAGAATAATTCTCAAGAAAAAGATTTTATAAATATATATGAAACTATTACAAATAATAGCAATCATGTTTTACATGAATCAATTGGAAAAGAGTTAGTGAAACTTCTCTTTGAAGTTGAATTAAATGAAATACTAAAGGATTATCAAGAAAAAGAGTTTATTAAACTTTTAAAGATTCTTGCTATAAATATTTTAGAAGAAAATATTGCCTATGGTTTTGATTTCAAAGTTTTACATACTTATATTGATAGTACAGTTGATGCTGATAGGCTTGATTATATCAATAGAGACATGATTTCAAGTGGATATATTACAGGGCCATTAGACCATATTAGAATTACAAAGCAAGCTGTTTTAGTAAAAGAAGAAAAGAACTTTATTCTTAGTTTTTTTGATTATAGTTTAATCGACATAGAACACATGCTTGAAATGAGATTTAATCTTTACAAAAAAGTGATTTTCAATGAAGGTATTGCAAAAAATGATGCTATTTTAGAAAATGTAATCAACTATTTATGTAAAGAGTATTTTTCATCAAATATTATAGAGATGCCAAACTCAAATATATCTATGCTTTGGAGTTATTTAACTTTTAAAAACACAAATAAAAAACTTGACACTATATGCATGCTAGATGAAAATTGGATGATAAGTCTGTTTAAGAATGAGTATTTTAAATTAAAATATAAACTTCATGGAAGTATCAAGGATTATTTTGGTAGCCTGCGGAACTGCATACTACGCTTGTTACGTTGCAAAATATTGGATTGAAAAACTAGCTAAAAT
>JALRJW010000322.1 GCA_023268955.1 Aliarcobacter sp.
GCGGCTCGGGCAGGAGAGCAAGGTCGAGGCTTTGCCGTGGTTGCAGACGAGGTTCGTAACCTTGCTAGTCGAACTCAAGCGAGTACGGAAGAGATCCAGGCCATGATCACAAAATTGCAATCTGGAGCGAAAGATGCTCAAGAGAAGATCCAAGCAAGCTTCTCACAATTACACCATACCTCAGAGGACCTCACCCAGACGGCGCATTCACTGAATGCGGTGGCTGTCTCTGTCGATGCTATCGCAGGCGATGGGTTGGGCGCGCTGAGCAATTTCATTATTTCTGATCCAACCCGTTCGCGCGAAAGCGTAGCCAAACCATCGACATTGCGGGCGATCGCATCCAAGGCATCGGGGTCAAACCCTAAATCAGCCGAAGTCATACCTAAAGCTTTTAGGGCATCTTGGTCAGGTTTAATTCTAACTTCTGGATAAAGTAACTCAACAGATGGTACGGGTCTTACTTGAGCACCTTTTAAAGCACCTCTAGCGGCTCCAAATATTTGTCCACCAACCCCTGCAATATCTTCAATTTTCTCACCACTAATATCAATATTTACAGTGTTCCCTTCTCCAATACCTCTTTCAAAAACACCTGATTGAAGAGAAACACCAAATACAGATGGCAATGAATTTACAATAGGTCTGAACATAGGAATTAAATCTTTTGCTCTGTCTTCATGAATTGAAGTTCCACCAAAGATATTAAAATCCCCAAATGAAACATAAAATGCTCTTCCAAGACCTGGGATATTTCCAACGTCTTTTCCAATATGTGGCTCAATTTGTTTCATTAAATAAGCACCCATGTTGTATCTTTCTTCATAAGAAAGTCCTGGAGGAGTGATTAAAATATTAAAAATTAGGTTTTTATTACCTTGAGGTAAATACTCTAATTTTGGGAATAAAACATAAATTGTTCCCACTGAAAAAATAGTTAAAGATAAAATAGTTACAATTTTTGAAAACAAACTTCTCAAAGACAATCTAACAATTGACATTATAAATTCAACTACTTTATGACCAAAATTAGCAATAGCTCCTGCATCTTTTGGCTCTTTTTTTGACATTCCAGCAAATTTTTTCCAAAGCATTGGAATAACTGAAATTGAAACAAATAAAGAAAAAGTAACAGCAGCAGTTACAGCAATTGCGATATCTTTAAATAATTGACCAGCTTCATCTTCTAAGAAAATAATAGGCAAGAATACAGCAATAGTTGTTGAAGCACTTGCAATTAAAGCTCCCCATACTTCTTGAGTACCTTTATAAGCAGCTTCACCTACACTCATACCCTCTTTTCTGTGTCTATCAATATTTTCTAAAACAACGATGGCGGCATCAACTAGCATCCCAACAGCAAATGAAATACCAGCTAAAGAAATAGTATTAAGTGTTCTATCCATAGCTTGAAGTATTATAAATGTTCCTATGATTGAAATAGGAATAGCCACTGATACAACGGCTGTTGGAGAGATACTTCTTAGGAAAGTTATTAAAATAATAACTGCCAAAATACCACCAATCATAATGTTTTGTTGAACTAAATCAACCGAACCAACGATATATGGTCTTTGGTCATAAAGCCATTGAATTTTTAAACCATTCTCTTTTAAAATTCCAGCATTTAATTCATTTACAACTTTTTCAACATCATTTGTAAGTTGAACAATATTTGCAGAAGCATCCGGCTGAACCCCAAAGAAAATACCATCTTTTCCTAAGAACATCGCAACTGTACTTGGAGTTTCAAGTCCAAAAGAAACATCAGCTATATCTTTTACAGTAACTTTTTGTTCTCTATTTGAAATTAGTATTACATTTTGTATATCTTCAACACTTTTGAATTTTGAAACAGTTCTAATTCTGTATGATCTTCTCTCTAAGTTTTGCACACCAGCTGAAATATCAAGATTTTGTTTTTGCAGTGTTCCTATTACTTGATTAATTGTTAATCCATATGAAGCTAATTTTGTAGTATCAAATACAATTTGCATTTGTTGTTCTCTACCACCAGCACCCATAGTTCCAGCTACACCTTGAACTCTTCTAATAACAGGTTTGATTTCATTTTCAAAAAATGTTTTATAGCTATCAATATGATTTGGATTTGATTCCAATGTTTGAAGCATAGTCCATATTACAGGGCTTGCAATAGCTGTTTCAATAATTGGTTCATCAACATTATCAGGGTATGAGCTAACTTCATTAAGTTTATTTGAAACATCTTGTAATGCTGCCCTAATATCTGTTCCTAGTTTAAATGTAAGTTTAATTTCACCCACATTATCTTTAGAAGATGACTCATATTCAACTAAGTTATTTAAACTTTTAAGAGCCTCTTCTTGGTCTTCAATAATCTCCCTTTCAATCTCATAAGGAGTTGCCCCACCCCATCTTGTAGTTACTTTAATTTCAGGCTTTGTAACACTTGGAGTTAGTTGATAAGGAAGTTTTGTTAATGATAAAAAACCAAATAAAACAACAATAAGAACAGATACTATTATTGTTACTGGATTTTTAATGGAAAATTTAATTAAATCCATGAATTATCCCTATTTATTTATGATTTGAACTGGCATTTTAGGAAATACTCTTTCGTTTCCTTTAGAAACTACATTCATTCCTTCAACTAAACCATTTCCTAAAACAGCAACTTCTTTTCCAATATATCCAACAATACTAACAGGCAACATATTTGCTGTGTTTTTATCATCTACAAAGAAAACTACATTTTGATTAAATCTTTTAATCACAGCATCCCTTGGTAATATGAGTGCCTCTTTTTTAGCATCAATTGGAAGTTTGATTTTAGCTTCTTGACCTTCATAAACGAAACCATCTTTAATATCAGCTACAAATTTAACAGGGAAAGTTCTAGTAAGTTTGTCTCCACTTGGAATAATTGCATCTAATTTAGCTTTTAAAACTTGGTTATTGATATCAATTTCATAGATATTTCCAACTTTAAGTCCATTTGCAACCTTTAAAGGCACATTAAACACAAAACTAGCTTTTGATGTATCAACAACGCTTGCAACAGTTGTTCCTGCATTTACCCATTGACCAACTTCAACATTTTTCGATGTAATTGTTCCACTAAAAGGAGCTTTGATATCTTTTTTTTCTTTTTGAATTTCAAGCTCTGTTAATTTTGCTTTTAAAGCTTGAACATTTATAAATGATTGATTTGATTTTAATGAAATATCATCATACTCTTTTTGAGTAATTGCTTTTGTTTCTAAAAGTTTTTTATATCTTTCATAATCTTTTTTAGAGTTTTCGTTTTGTATTACAGCGATTTCAAGATTCGCACGAGCCGCATCTATTTGAGCTTTTAGTAAGTCTGTATCTACTTTTACTAAAATTTCATTTACTTTAACATTTTGACCCACATCAAAATTAACTTTTTGAACTAATCCTGAATTTTGAGCAGCTAAAACAGATTTTTTATCAAAATTC
>JALRJW010000333.1 GCA_023268955.1 Aliarcobacter sp.
TTTGATACAGTGAAGGAGGCAAAAGAACATACGCAAGCAGATGCAACTGTAAAACTTATTCCAATGGCTATGGCAATTGGTTATGTAAATCAAAAACTACTAGAAGAAGGTATTAGACATAAAGTGTCTATTATTGCTGTAACAGGTGAAGTTTATGATGCTCATATGGCTGCTGTTATGTTAGGATTTGGTGTTGCTGCTATTTATCCATATATTATGTATGCCACTGTTGTTGCTTTATACAAAAGACAAGGTGCTACTAAGTTTGAAATGCAACAATATTTAAAAAATACTCAAAAAGCATTAAATGCTGGATTATTGAAAATCATGTCTAAAATGGGTATTTGTACAATTGCATCTTATAGAAACTCTGCATTATTTGATGCTATTGGATTAAGTGATGAGATTATTAATGAATGTTTCCATGGTGTTCATTCAGATTTAGCTGGTTTAGGATATGAAGATATTGAAGCTAGAATTGAAAGATCTCATAAAAATGCATATTTTAACGATAATCATATGTTCCCATTAGACTTAGGTGGATTCTATAAATATTTAGATGGTGGTGAATACCATGATTATGGTCCAGCTACTACAAATGCTATGCATAACAAAAAAGCTCAAATTAAAGAAGATATCACTGATTTTGATGGTTTAAGAGAATTAGTAAATAACAGAGATAAAAAATTCATTAGAGACTTCTTTGAGTTTAACTCTGATAGAAAACCAATCTCTATAGATGAGGTAGAAAGTAAAGAAAGTATATTTAAAAGATTTGCAACAGCTGCTATGTCTTTAGGTTCAATTTCTCCTGAAGCTCATGAAGCTTTAGCAACTGCTATGAATACTATAGGTGGAGCTTCTAACTCAGGTGAGGGTGGAGAAGATTCAGTTAGATTTAATACTATTAAAAACTCTAAAATCAAGCAAGTTGCTTCAGGTAGATTTGGGGTTACTCCTGGATATTTAAGAAGTGCTGAAGAGTTGCAAATTAAAGTTGCACAAGGTGCAAAACCAGGTGAAGGTGGACAATTACCAGGTCACAAAGTAACGGGTCTTATTGCAAGATTAAGACATACAGTTGAAGGTGTTACACTAATTTCACCACCACCACACCATGATATATATTCAATTGAAGATTTAGCTCAATTAATTTTTGACTTAAAACAAATTAATCCAAATGCTAAAATCACAGTTAAATTAGTTTCTTCAATTGGTGTTGGAACAATTGCAGCGGGTGTTGCTAAAGCATATGCAGATAAAATTATTATCTCAGGTGGAGATGGTGGAACAGGTGCTGCTCCATTAACATCTATTAAGCATGCTGGTAACCCGTGGGAATTAGGATTAAGTGAAGCGCATAATGCATTAAAAGCTAATCACTTAAGAGAGTTCGTTCATGTTCAAACAGATGGTG
This sequence comes from Aliarcobacter sp., assembly GCA_023268955.1. Taxonomy (GTDB): domain Bacteria; phylum Campylobacterota; class Campylobacteria; order Campylobacterales; family Arcobacteraceae; genus JALRJW01. The sequence continues at coordinate 1,418 of JALRJW010000333.1, forward strand.
GATTAAAAACAGGTCTTGACGTAGTTAAAGCTGCTATGTTAGGTGCTGAATCTTATGCGTTTGGTACAGCATCATTAACATTATTAGGATGTAAAATCTTAAGAATTTGTCATACAAATAAATGTTCTGTTGGTGTTGCTACTCAAGATCAAGACTTAAGAGGACACTTCTTAGGAACGGTTGAAAGATTAATTTCTTATTTCACATTTATTGCTGAAGATGTTAGAGCTATTTTAGCTGACTTAGGTTACAAAACTATTGAAGAAATCGTTGGTAGAAGTGACTTATTAAAAGTTATTGATGATGAATTTGCTAAGAAATTTGACTTCCAAAACGTATTAAGAAGAATTGATGGTATTGATACTTGTCAAAAAGAATCAAATGAGCCATTCGATGATAATAAATTTGAAAAAGAGTTATTGAAAAAAGTTCACAGAACTATTGAAAATCCAAGTACACCTGTTAAAGTTAATGTAGAAATCTCTAACTTAAACAGATCATTTGGTGCTTTAATTTCTGGAGAAATTGCTCAATATTATGGAGACAAAGGTTTACCTGATAATTCAATAAATATCAATTTAAAAGGTATTGCAGGTCAGTCATTTGGTGCACTGATTTCTAAAGGGATGAATTTATACTTAGATGGTGCTGCAAATGACTACGTTGGTAAAGGTATGAATGGTGGTAAAATCATCATTAATCCATTACACCAAGGTAAAGATTTTGCTGGTGCTGGTAATACTTGTTTATATGGTGCAACAGGTGGAAAATTATATGTTAGAGCAAGTGTTGGTGAAAGATTTGCTGTAAGAAATTCAGGATGTGTTGCTGTAGTTGAAGGAACAGGAGATAATGCTTGTGAGTATATGACAGGTGGAATCGTTGTTATCTTAGGAAATACAGGAATTAACTTTGGTGCAGGTATGACAGGTGGTTTATCATTTGTATATGATCCTGAAAAAACATTTGTTGATAAAATGAACCAAGAGTTAATTGAAGCAGTTAGAATTGATACAGATGATACTGAAAGAGAAAGATTATATTTAAAAAGATTATTAGCTGATTATATTCATGAAACAGAAAGTATTGCAGCTGAAAAGATTTTAGAAAACTTTAGAGCTGAAATTAGAAATTTCTGGATGGTTAAACCAAAAAATATGACTGTATTACCACTTGATCCAGAAGAGGGAGATTAATAGATATGTTAAATTTTACAAAATTTGAAAGAATTAACCCTGAAAAAAGGGATGTATTACTAAGACTTAAAGACTTTAATGAAGTTTATGAAGTTTTTGGACAACAAAGAGGAAAAGAACAAGCTGATAGATGTATGCAGTGTGGTGATCCATACTGTCATACAGGATGTCCATTGCATAACTATATCCCTGCATGGTTAAAACAAACAGCAACTAAAAATTTAGATTTTGCTTTTGCTTTATCAAACGAAACTTCTCCTTTCCCTGAAATCTTAGGAAGAATTTGTCCTCAAGATTCATTATGTGAAGGTGCATGTTCATTAAATACAGGACATGGTGCTGTTTCTATTGGTGCTGTTGAAACACATATTAATGAAACTGCATTTGAAATGGGTATGAAACCTAGATTCTCTTCTGTTAAAAATGGTAAAAAAGTTGCTGTAATTGGTTCAGGACCATCTGGAATTGCTGCTGCTACATTCCTTTTAAGAAAAGGTTTTGAAGTTGAAATGTTTGAAAGAGAAGATAGAGCGGGTGGACTTTTAACTTATGGTATCCCAGGTTTTAAACTTGACAAAAATACTGTAACTAGAAGAATTGATTGGCTTTTAGAAGCTGGTATGAAATTACATTTAAATACAGAAGTTGGAAAAGATATTTCTATTAAAGA
>JALRJW010000128.1 GCA_023268955.1 Aliarcobacter sp.
ATACCTACAGCTGCAACAATTAGTGTTAATGTAAGTCCACCCCATTTATCAGTTGGAACCGTCTCTAATCCAAAGAAACCACCACTTACTAATAAAAATACAACAATAGGATAACCCGCAAAAATAACTATTTTTGTAATGAAGTTTTGCCCATAATATTTAAACAAACCACCAAATACAAAGAATAAAACAAATGATAAGTTTATTCTCCAATATTCACTTTCAGGATAAAATCCATAAATAAATAGGGTAATTTTTTCTTTTACAAATACCCAACAAGCTCCACCATCTGTACAAGCTTCCCTAGTTGTTCCACTAAAATTTGCATCTATTACAGCCCATTGAACAAATGGAGGAATAATAAAGTATAAAACAATTAATCCTAAAAAAGTTAAAACAATATCAAGTGGTGTTGCTAAAAGGTTATCTTTTATCCATCTAATTGGACCACTAAGATTTTTAGGAGCTGGTTTAGCTTCTTTTATTTCATAAGTTGCCATTGATTACCTCTCCTTAATTTGCATTTTTTTGTTAACAATATTTAAAATTAAAGATATTGTTAAACTTATAGTTAAGTAAACCATCATAGTAACTAAAACTATTTCAATAGCTTGACCAGTTTGATTTAAAACAGTTCCCGCAAAAACAGTAACTAACTCAGGATAACCAATAGCTGTAGCTAGTGATGAGTTCTTAGTTAAGTTTAGATACTGATTAATTATTGGCGGAATTGCAATTCTAATTGCTTGTGGTAAAATTACAATTTTTAAAGATTGATAAGGTGTTAAACCTAAAGAAGCAGCCGCTTCTTTTTGTCCTTTAGGAACAGCTTCAATACCACTTCTAACAGCTTCAGCTATATAAGTTGCTGTATAAATACTAAGTGCAAAAGTTAAAGCTAAAAACTCAGGTGAATAAACCATTCCACCTTTAAAGTTAAAACCTTTTAACTCAGGATTATCAAAACTAACAGGACTACCTGAAATAAAATAAGCTAAAACAGGAACTACAATTAATAAAGCAAGAGAAACGCTAAAAAGAGGGAACTCTTTTCCTGTTTCATCAAATCTTTTATTAGCCCATTTTTTAAGTAAATAAACTCCAACACAAGCTGCTAAAAAAGCAATAACTACGAAAATAAAACCACTTTCATAAATAGGTTTTGGAACATATAAACCTCTATTGTTTAAGAAAAAATCTTGAGCTAATTCTATACTTTGTTTTGGTTTTGGCAATGCTGCTAGAACAACGTTGTACCAAAACAAAATTTGAAGTAAAATAGGAATATTTCTAAATAACTCTACATATCCTAAAGCTAATTTTGAAATAATAAAGTTATGAGAAAGTCTTGCTACACCTACAATTAAACCTATAATTGAAGCAAAGAAAATACCAACAAATGAAACAAAAAGTGTGTTAATAAGTCCTACAAAAAATGCATCTAAATAAGTTGAATCTGTATCATTGTAAGCAATTACTGATTCAGCAATACCAAAACCAGCAACTTGGTCAAAAAAGTCAAAACCAGTTGTTATGCCTCTTTGTTCTATATTCGTGAACATATTCGTAGTAATATACCACAAAAAAGCAACTAGACCTATGGTTGTAATAAGTTGAAAAAATATTCCTCTGAATTTTTGATTACTAAATAGTGACAAGTAATATCCTTTGAAAAGTGTTCAAGGCAAAAGCCCTGAACATGAGTTTATGATGTGATTATCTAAATGGAGGTGAGTATTGTAATCCACCATTTGACCATAAAGCGTTTACACCTCTATCAATTTTTAATGGACTTCCCATACCAACATTTCTTTCAAATGATTCACCGTAGTTACCAACTTGTTTTACAATATTGTATGCCCATTTTGGATCTAGTTTTAAGTTTTCACCTAATTTTCCATCAATACCTAATAATCTTTTGATTTCAGGATTTTGAGAGTTTAACATATCATCAGCATTTGCAGATGTAACCCCATACTCTTCAGCTGTTTTCATAGCATTTAAAGACCATCTTACGATGTTAAACCATACATCATCACCTTGTCTAACTGCAGGTCCTAAAGGCTCTTTAGAAATAATTTGAGGTAAAACCACATATTTGTTTGGATCAGCCATTTTTGTTCTTAAAGCATATAGTTGAGATGCATCAGAAGTGATTAAGTCACATCTTCCAGCCTCAAAACCTGAACGGATTGGGCCCCGAAGCGACCAAAACGCTTCAAGCATTCGCAAAATCCGAAAACCCAAGGCCGAGCATGCAGGGCTTACACCGCAAATTACAGGGGGTCAAACCTGCCAATATGTGGTCAGTTTGGACCAATTGGCGTAAAAAATAGGGGGTAAAATATTTTTTTGGCACCAATTTTGTTTTTCAAATAGAAAGACTACTTTAGATATATGCAATCACAACGCAATCATACTATCAATTG
>JALRJW010000195.1 GCA_023268955.1 Aliarcobacter sp.
AAAAAACCGACGCGACGCAGCAAAAGCCTGATCCATCACATCTGTGGAGATTCCATGATCGCTTAAATAGAAAATCCAACACGGTGTGCAGTTTCGACCAGAACATAAGCGATGCGTTCAAACCCCTCTGCAGTGTCCAAAATATGGCTCCCAAATAAAATATAATTGGCTCGATACTTATTCCCCCATATATTGCTGTCCAACCTAATATTAAACCATAACATAAACGATAATTATAATGAAAAAATATTTATAAATAGCGACACCCTAAAGTGGGCAAGTTATGAAAATAAAAAAAATATTCACAAAAAAATCTTCTCACTTAAAGACTTACAAGAAACCTCCTTATTAAAACTTGAAAAAAACAGTAATTTAAATAATGAATCAAAAATAAATAGTGTAGAAATCTTTGTTTTAGAAGGAACATACATAAACGAGTATGGTGAATTTAAAAAGGGAACTTACGCTCAATTTCCCAAAGAAGATGAGAAATTTGTAAAATCTAATGATGGATGCACGATATTTAGAAAAACAAATTACTTTGATATGAAAGATATAATTGTAATTGATACAAACAATACTACTTGGTTAAACGGCCATGGAAATCTTATGGTAATGCCACTATTTGAGCAAACAGCATTGGTAAAATGGCCACAAAATGAAAGATTTATTTCCCACAAACATTGGGGTGGAGAAGAGATATTTGTTTTAAGTGGTAAATTTATAGATGAGCATGGCTCTTATCCAAAAAATTCTTGGATTAGAAGTCCACACTTAAGTCATCATTTGCCTTATGTTGAAGAAGAAACAATTATATATGTTAAAACTGGACATTTATAACTACTCTTTAGGCATTTCAATAAACAAAAAGTGAGATTTTTCTAAACTTTTTATTTTAATTACTTTTTCATCTGTGATTTCACAAGCATCACCAAGACTTAAAATTTCATCATTTATTTTGATTTTTCCTTCTATATTTACAAAATATACTTGTCTATTTTCATTTATCTTGTAATATATCTCATTAAAATCTTCACAAACAAAAATATTTACATCTTGATAAATTTTAATATCACTGTTTCCATTTTGGGAAGAAACGATATTTAAAAGTTTATTTTCTCTATCTTCTTTTTTATAGTTTTTAGAACCATAAAGTCTAGGCAATCCAATTTTAGATGGAAAAATCCAAATTTGAAGAAGTCTTAGCTCTTTTTGGCTGTTTAGATTATATTCACTATGATAAATTCCATCTCCAGCACTTAAATATTGAACTTCACCCCTTTTTAGGGTTTCTTCATTTCCCATTGAGTCTTTGTGTGTTAATTCACCATCAATTACATAGGTTATTATTTCCATGTTTTGGTGGGGATGCATATCAAAGCCTGAGCTTACTTTTATAATGTCATCATTTAAAACCCTTAACACTCCAAAATTTACATTCTGTGGATTTCTATAATCAGCAAATGAAAAGTGAAATCTACTTTTTAACCATCCTAAATTTGAACTTCCCATGTTTTCTTTTTTTAATACTTTTATCATGGTTTATCCTTTTAAAATCTATGTTTTAATTTCTAAATATAAAACTTTTCATACTTAAGCTTTGATGTTGGATTTCATCATTAAAGCCTTGCGCAACTCCATTTATACTACTTCCCATTACAACAAATATTGGTTTAAAATGTTCATCTGTTGGGTGCATTAATCTAAAATTTTTTAATTCATAATTTATTATTTCTTTATGAAAACCTTCTTTTAATAAATCAGAAATAAGGTTCTCAAATTCAAGTACATTTTTATCTTTTTGGTTTGAATTTCTAACCATTGTTCCAAAATTATGTGTTAATGAACCACTTCCTATAATCATAGCTTCATTTCTTAAGCTTTGTAAAGCAACACCAATTTCATATAATTTTTCATTTGAAAAATTCATTGGTAAAGAGATTTGAATTACAGGAACCTCAAGCTCTTTGTACATCATATGCAAAACAGTCCAAATTCCATGGTCAAAACTATTTTGTGAATACTCTATTTTTGCATCAAATTTTTCTAGAGCTTTTAAAACATTATTTGTATAACTTTCATCACTTGAAATTTCATATTTAACCTCATAAAGCTCTTTTTCAAAGCCATAAAAATCATACATTAGTTTTTTGGCACTTGGATTAATTACTTTTAATCCATTAGTGCACCAGTGAGCTGAAACCATCACTATATATTTTGGCTTTTTTAATGTTTTTGCCAAATTTCTTAGGTTAGCATTTGTTTTAAAACTATATAAAATTGTATTTGGCGAACCGTGGGATATAAATAGTGATGGGTGCATTTTCAACCTTTAATTAATTTATTTTTTTAAAATACCTTCAACTTCTACAGTTAATTTTACTTCTTGACCAACTGCAACTCCACCAGCTTCTAACACAGAATTATATTTAATTCCATAATCAAATCTATCAATTTTTCCAGTTAATGTAAACCCTGTTCTTGTATTTCCCCAAGGGTCTTTTACAGTTGCTCCTGCTGTTTCAATATCTAAAACAACATCTTTAGTTACACCTCTCATAGTTAATTTACCATAAGCCTTATCACCTTCAACTTTATCTAAATCAAATTTAATTGTTGGGTATTCTTTAGCTGCAAAAAAATCTGATTGTTTTAAGTGGTTATCTCTTTTTTCATTTGCTGTATTAATTGAAGCAACTTCAACAACACCATTTAAAGATTTTAAAGTGTTTGTTTTTTCATCATATTCAAAACTTCCCTTAAATTCATCAAATGTACCGTTTACATTTGAAACCATCATGTGTTTTACTTTAAATCCAACACTTGAATGAGATTTATCTACATTGTATGTTCCTGCAAAAAGAGCAGTACTTGCTAAGATTGATGCCAGTGAAATTTTAATTAGTTTCATAATAATTTTCCTTCTTATACTAATTAGTAGTATATATTTAAATTTTTTAATTTGTCTTATAGACTTTATTTAATAACTCATATAAAGTATTTAGTTCTTCATCACTTAAGATTTCCATTGCTTTGGTTAAATTATCAGCATGATTTGGAAATACTTTTTCAATAATTTCAATACCTTTTTGGGTAATTGTTAAAATTGATGCTCTACTATCATTTGGGTCTTTTATTGAAGTAATCCATCCATCTCTTTTTAGATTTTTGATTACAACTGTAATGTTTCCAGGTGTACTCATCGTAAGTTTTGTAATTGAACTTACATTTAAATCCCCTCTGTGATATAAAACTTCCAATACTTTAAATTGATTAAATGTTAGGTTATGTAAAGCAAGATAATTTACTGTTTGATTATGAATTTTTAGATTAGTTCTTTCTAGTCTTACTACAGTTTTCATTGACTTTTCTGATCTAATTCCATAATCTATATTTCTGATATTATTCATTACTTAACTCCTACGAACGAAATTATACTACTAATTAGTAATAAATGTCAAGGGTAAAATTTATATTTTTTTAATTTTGAGAAAATGAAAGAAATATTGCAGCAAAAATCAGAATAATTCCGGTAAAAATATTCATTTTCTTTATTGATTTTGAGTCTTTTAATAAAAATCTTAATTGGGATGCTAAGCCTGAATAACCAGTCATAACTATAATATCTACAACAATTAAAGTTAAACCAATAATTATAAATTGAAATAAAATATTTTCATTTGCATTTAAAAACTGAGGAATAAAAGCTACTAAAAAAACAGTTGCTTTTGGATTAGTTAAGTTAATCAGTAAAGCTGAAGTGAACATTTTTTTTGAATTTTTTGTTTGGATTTTATCATTAGTGATTTCTACTTTTTGGAAAATTTTGTTTAATCCTATAAAAACTAAATAAGCAACACCAATCCATTTAATTATGGAAAATAAAAAAGGTGAACTAACAATTAAAGCTCCTAATCCAACTATAACTACAAAAGTCTGAACTAAATACCCAACTTGCAATCCAAATATAGCCCAATAAGATTTTTTCAGTCCATAATTAATTCCTGCATTTATCGAAACAACAGCTCCAGCTCCTGGTGAAATTGAAATTAATAATGAAGCAAAAAGAAGGGTTAACCAAATATCGAAACTCAAAATAGTCCTTAGTGTATTTATTAATATTTTATAGTAAATTCGCTTAACCAAGTCATAATATTTCTTTAGATAAAATATACAGTTTTTGAAGAATGAATAAATTAAATAAGGAATATTTATGTTATTAACTCCAGGTCCCACTCCTGTTCCTGAATTTGTTAGAAAAGCTATGTCTGATGTAACAATACATCACAGAACTCCAGAATTTGAGCAAATTTTCAAGGAAACTAGAGAGTTATTATTAGAAATTTTAGATATGCCAGAAGCTGTTATGTTGGCTTCAAGTGGTACAGGTGCTATGGAAGCATGTGTTACTAATTTGACATTTAGCAAAGCTTTAACAATCAACTCTGGTAAATTTGGAGAGAGATTTGGAAAAATCTGTGAAGCTCACAAAATAGATTTTACAGAAATTAAAAATGAATGGAACACTCCTGTTTGTGTTGAAGCTGTTGTAGAAGCAGTAAAAAATGATTCATCAATTGATGCTTTATGCATTCAAATTTGCGAAAGTGCTGGTGGTTTAAGACATCCAGTTGAAGAAATTGCAGCGAAAGTAAAAGCTATTAATCCTGAAATTATGATTATTGCAGATGGAATTACAGCTGTTGGTGTTGAAAAAATTGACACAACAAATATTGATGCTTTAGTAACAGGAAGTCAAAAAGCACTTATGCTTCCTCCAGGTCTTGCAATGATTGGATTATCAAACAAAGCAGTTGCAAAAATTGAGTCTAAAAAAGTTGGTTACTATTTTAATCTAGGAACTGAGATTAAAAAACAAAGAACTAATACAACAGCATGGACAGCAGCAACTACTTTAACAATTGGATTAAGAGAAATTTTAGCTCATATTAAAAACGAAATTGGTTTTGATAACTTATATGCTAAAACAGCTTTAAGAGCAAAAGCAACTAGAGAAGCGTTAGTAGCTATTGGTTGTGAAATTTATCCACAAACTCCAGCTGATGCTATGACTACAATTTACAGTGAAAATGCTCCTGCTGTTAGAAAAATTTTAAAAACAAAATACAATGTAAACATTGCAGGTGGACAAGACCATATTAAATCTTTAATTTTTAGAATTAACCACATGGGATTAGTTGAAGATTTTGAAGCTGCATGGGCTGTAAATGCTGTTGAATTAGTTTATGATGAGTTAGGTTTAAGAGCTTATGATGGAACAGCTAACAGAATATTTAATGAAACAATGTTCAAAGGAAACAAATAAGTTATGATTTTTGAACACGAAATACCAAAGGGTAGTAGACTTTATTTTGGTAGAGTTGCTAAGCTTAAAAGAACTATTGAAAATAAGATTTGTGAGATTTTAGAATCAAACTCTTTTGAAGAGATTTTAACTCCAAATTTTTCTTATTCTCAGCATCAAGCAATAGCAAACAATAGAAAATTGATTAAATTTTCTGACCAAGATAATGAGCAAGTTGCTTTAAGAGCAGATTCAACTTTGGATGTAGTAAGAATCATAACAAAAAGATTAGGTAGAACAACTACTCACAAAAAATGGTTTTACGTTCAACCTATTTTTACATACCCTTCAAATGAAGAATATCAAATAGGTGCTGAGTGGATTGACCATGATAATATTGCTGATATTATGAATTTAACAGCAAATATTTTAAAAGAATTACAAATAAATCCAGTTTTACAAATCTCAAATATCAAAATTCCAAGACTTGTTGCAAATGAATTAAATATTGATATTGAGTTGTTTAAAAATGGTGAAATAGCGAAACTTTTTGCTTTAGAGTGTGATTGGTTAAATCAACTTATTAAAGTTAAAAGTTTAGAAGATTTAAAAAACTGTTTTGATTTAGTTCCTGCTAATATCAAAGAGCAGTTAGAAAATCTTTATGCAAAAGCAAAAGAAGTAGATTATGAAAATATTGTAATTGCACCTTTATATTACGGATCATTAAAATATTATGATGATGTTTATTACAGAGTAATTGAAGGAAACTACACACTTTGCAAGGGTGGAATGTACACAAGTGAAGATATAAGCTCGCAAGGTTTTGCAATATATACAGATAGTTTATTAAAAATTTTAGAGGATTAGGACAGAAATGAAAGCAGATTTAATTGTTGGTATTCAATGGGGTGACGAAGGTAAAGGTAAAATTGTTGATATGCTTGCTCAAAACTATGATTTAGTTTGTAGAAGTCAAGGTGGTCACAATGCTGGACATACAATTTGGGTTGATGGTGTTAAGTATGCATTACACTTAATTCCATCAGGGGTATTAAATCCAAAAGCTATAAATGTAATTGGAAATGGTGTTGTTTTATCTCCTGAATCAATTATCAAAGAGATGAGTCAATTCCAAAATTTAGAAGGAAGACTTTTCATTTCTGATAAAGCACATTTAAACTTACCTTATCATGCACAAATAGATCAAGCAAAAGAGAGACTTAAAGGTGATAAAGCTATTGGAACAACAGGAAAAGGAATTGGACCTGCGTACTCTGATAAAATTAATAGAATAGGACATAGAGTAGGGGAATTATTAAATCCTGCAAAATTAACTGATTCTATTATTGAGTATTTTGAGCAAAATAGAGCTATTTTTGATGTATTAGAAATTGCTACACCAAACAAAGAAGAGTTATTAGCTGAATTAAAAGGTTACAACGAAAAATTAGCTTCATTTATTACTAATACAACAAATATGTTATGGAAAGCCCTTGATGAAAACAAAAAAGTTTTACTTGAAGGTGCTCAAGGAACTATGCTTGATATCGACCATGGTACATATCCCTATGTAACTTCATCTTCAACTGTAAGTGCTGGTGCTTGTACAGGACTTGGATTAAATCCAAAAGATATCGGTGTTGTAACAGGTATTACAAAAGCATATTGTACAAGAGTAGGAAATGGACCATTCCCATCTGAAGATTTTGGAACAGATGGAGATACAATGGCATCTGTTGGAAAAGAGTTTGGAACAACAACAGGAAGAAAAAGAAGATGTGGTTGGTTTGATGCGGTTGCTGTTAAACATGCTTCAAGATTAAATGGTTGTGATCAATTAGCATTAATGAAACTTGACGTTTTAGATGGTTTTGAAAAAATCAAAGTTTGTGTAGCTTATGAGTTAGATGGACAAAGAATTGATTATGTACCATCTTCATTAGATGATGTAAAAGCTATTTATGAAGAAATAGATGGATGGGATAGCGTAGTTGGTATTAGAGAATTTGATAAACTACCTGAAAATGCAAAAAAATATATAAATAGAATCGAAGAAGTTACTTCTACTAAAGTAGGAATTGTTTCTACTTCACCAGAAAGAGCTGACACTATAATAAGAGGTTAATATGAGATTAAAAACACATCATACACCATATATTGCAAGAAGAATTGCAAGAGATATTGCTAAATGTGACTTTGTAGAAGTTAGAAGAGATAAAGCAGCTATTGAAGCTGAAATCGAAAGAATAATGGATGCTGATATTGAAAAAGAGTATGAATTAGATGAAAAAGTTCATGAAATACTTGATAATCAAGAAGAAGAAATCGAATTCTTAAATGCAGATAGAAGACAATTATTTTGGATGACTAAAAAAAGAATGGCAAATGATTTTGGAGTTATTTTAAATAATGAAGATAGATTTTCTGATATTGCTCACCAAATTTTAGATTATTTATGGGATGAAGATTTTATTCATTACACATGTTCAGACAATAAGTTAAAAAATGTAATTTTTGCTTCTATTGATGAGTTTATGAAAGGTTTTGATAAAGCTGATGCTGAAGTTATTGGTAAACTTAAAAACTACAAAAGAAAACTTATTCCGGGAACTGAGGATTATGATTTAGTTTATCATAGATTATATGAAGAAGAATTAATTAAAAGAGGATTGATATAATGCAAAAAGTATGGATTTATTTAGAGAATGGAACATTTTTAGAGGCTAACTCTTTTGGTGCTACAGGTACATCTGTTGGTGAAATCGTATTTAATACATCTTTAACTGGTTACCAAGAAATTATTTCAGATCCATCTTATGCAGGTCAATTCATTACATTCACAATGCCTGAAATTGGTAATGTTGGAGTAAATGATGATGATATGGAATCAAGAAACTGTCACTGTAAAGGTGTGTTAGTTAGAAATTATCACCATGAACACTCAAATTACAGAGCTCAAAATGATTTAGATGCACTTTTAAAAGAGCATGGAGTTTTAGGTATTTGCGATATTGATACAAGATATTTAACTAAAATGATTAGAGATGAAGGTGCTATGATGATGATAGCTTCAACTGAAATTTCTTGTAAAGATGAATTAGCAAAACAATTAGCAGCTAGTCCTAGAATTGAAGATATTAATTATATTGAGCAAGTATCTACAAAAGAGACTTATATTCATAAATCAGGTGCTTGGAATCATGAAGCTAAAGCATACAATAAAGCAGTTATGAGTGATAAAAAAATCGTTGTTATTGACTTTGGTGTTAAAAGAAATATTTTAAATGAATTAGTAAATGTTGGATTAGAAGTAGAAGTTATTCCTTCAACTTTTAAAGGTGAAGATATCATTGCTAGATTTGAAAACAAAGAGATTGGTGGAGTGTTTTTATCAAATGGACCTGGTGATCCATTAACATTGGTTAATGAGAAAAAAGAGGTTCAAAAATTAATTAACGCAAATATCCCAATGTTTGCTATTTGTTTAGGTCATCAAATGTTATCGATTGCTCATGGACACGATACATTTAAATTACCATTTGGACAACATGGTGGAAACCATCCAGTTGCAAATCCAGAAACAAAAATTGTTGAAATTACAGCTCAAAATCATAACTATAATGTTCCTGATAGCATTGTAGAGATTGCAGAAATTACTCATAGAAATTTATTTGACAATACAATTGAAGGTGTTAAATATAAAAATAAAGAGATTTTCTCAGTTCAACATCACCCAGAAGCAAGTCCTGGACCACATGAGTCTAAGTACATCTTCAAAGAATTTGCAAAAATAGTGAAGTAATTCACTTTTTTGCAATAAATTAATTAGTTTACAAATTAGGTATTATAAATTTTTCAATTAATTGATAAGTTGCACCCGTTGCAATACCAGCAGCAATACCAGCGATTACATCATCAAGCATTACTCCCCATCCACCTTTAACTTCTCTATCAATTTTACCAATAATTGAAGGTTTCCAAATATCAAAGATTCTAAAGAAAATAAAGGCAATAGGAGCCATGTAATAAATATTTGTATCATTAATTCCACAAATAGCTAGTGCAATCCACATTCCAGCAAGTTCATCAATTACTATTTCTTTACTATCATGCTCTCCAACTTGTTCTTCATATTTATTTATCTCTTTAACAGCAATAACAGTAATTAATATAGCCAATAAAAACAGAGTTGAATCAGCAATATATTGAAGTAAAGCAACTCCTAAAATTAAAGATACAAATGAACCAACAGTTCCTGGAGCTTTTGGACTTAGTCCACTAAAACCAACTGTTAAAAATGCTTTTCTAAACAAATATTTTCCTTATTTTTTCTTTTCTATACCAAGTTTTTTTCTCTTTTCCCAAAGAGATTTTCTTGAAATACCAAGTTTTTTTGATAACTCTGTATCAGGGTATTTGTTTTGATACGATAAAACCATCATTTTTACATAGTCATTTATTGTCATAATATTTGAACTGCTCACTAAAGAGTCTTCATTGTAGAACTCAACTTTTCTGAAAGGGAAATCATCTTCAGCTTCCATTGTGCAAATGATTACATTTTTTTCTTCAATTAATTTAATTAAATTTTCTCTTGATGTTTTTTTCAAAGTATGATAATCAGTCATATATATAATTATTTTAGGGTCATCAATCGCTGCTAATTTTTTTTGCCATGAAGCATCTGTAAAACTAATAAAAGAGATAGATTTATCAAGTTTTTTTGCTAATTCAAATGTTAATTTATCAGCACATGTTTGAAGATTTGTTTCAATTAATGTTGGAAAAGAGTGAGGTAAGAATACTTCACTAGTATCAATATCACCCATTGTAAATTCAAAATATTCTTTAAGAGTAGCTAACTCTCTTCTCATGCTTCTGCACTCTTTATAGTGATAGATTTTTCTAACTAATTCATCCATAATAAATGGTTTCATAATATAATCTTTAGCACCTTCTTCAATTGGATGAGTAACTGTTTCATCAGAAATATATGAAACAAGAAGAAGAATAATAGCTCTTTCTTTGTACTTTTTAATTATCTCTGAAACTAAAGAAGAAGGTAAAGATGTTGACAATAAAACAGTATCATAATCTTTTGTCAGATTATTTATATTTGGTGATTCGATATAATCACAACTATGCCCATCGTCAAGTAGTCTTGAAACAACTTTTTGAGCAAGATAAATTTCATTTTCAATAATTAATATATTCATTCTTTTGTCCAATCATAATACTTTAATGTTGCAACACTGTGAACAGCAACACCCTCTTTTCTTCCAATAAATCCCATTTTTTCTGATGTAGTTGCTTTTATGTTAATAAATTGTTTTGGCATATTTATAATTTTAGCTAGTGAAGATTTAATTTCTTGTTTAAAAGGATTGATTTTTGGTTGTTGAGCAACAATTAAAGTATCTATATTTATAATTTCATATCCAACATTATATGTAAATTCAATAATTTCCTTTAGTAAAACTTTTGAATCAGCACCTTTGTATTTTTCATCTGTATCCGGGAAAAACTCTCCAATATCTCCAGCGCCAATTGCACCTAATATTGCATCAATAATTGAGTGTATTAAAACATCACCATCACTATGAGCTTTAAATCCATACTCACATGGTATATTCACTCCGCCTAAAAACATAGGTTTTTTATCTTCAAATGCATGAACATCATAGCCAAAACCTGTAAAAAAATTTTTAGATGGTTCTTTTAAACAAGTAATATCTTTTAATTCATTTCCAAAAGTTAGTTTTTTACTTTGAATATCACCTGCTACATATTTTATTGTCCCACCGTTTGCTTTTATAGCTGAACTATCATCTGTATATTCAATATCTGTATTTAAAGCTTTTCTTAAAATTTCTGTTTTTGATAATTGAGGAGTTTGTATAAGTTTAACTTCATCTCGATTTAGAGTTTCATTCTCATAAACAACTGTATCGCTTACATTTAAAATAGGCACAATACAATCAGCTTCAAAATGAGCTTCAATTAATCTATTTAAAACTTCTAAAGGAACACATGAACGTGCAACATCTGTTACCATAACAGATGAAGTTGTAACTTTCTGTAAAGCATTTTTTAATGATTGTTGTCTTGTATTACCACCACATACATAAGTAAAGTCATCTGAAAAATTTTCCATGTATTTTAATTCTAAAGGAGAAGAAACGATTATAATTTTTGTGAAGTTAAAGCTTTTTTTTAGCCTATTTACAACATATAGCCATAGAGGTTCATCATCAATTCTAAGCCATTGTTTCTTAGATTTGTGTTCAAATCTACTAGAATTACCTGCACATAATATTACAAGAGATATATCAATCATATAAACCTTTGTGTAAAAAAGTTACAAATTTTACAATAGTATCACTTATGAAAACTTAAAGATCTAATTTTCTTTTTATAGAATTTATACAAAGAATTAAATTGTCTACATCAAAACCATATTCTAATGCTTTTTTAGAGGCTAAAGTAATCATATTCTCACTTAGAGGCTCTGTAACATTAGTTAAAATTTTAATTATATGTAGGATTTGAGCCTGTTTTAAGAAATCTTTTGGGCATGCATCAATATTTTCAGTGTACGCAATAGAAAATATTAAATTATGAGATAAAGACCAATGTTTAAAAATATTTGCAGTAATTCTTGATGTAGAATACCCAACAAATGCTTCTTCAACTATTGATAAATCATGTTTATTTTTTATTTCTTCTTGAAATTGAGTAGTTAATTTTTTTGATTGGATAACTTGTGAAATAATATATTTACCAATATCTTGCAGGAAAGCTGGAAGAACCAAATCTTTTAATAAAGTAGGTTCTATTGTTGCTACCCAAGAATTTACAAGTTTTGTAGAGATTAAAGCAGAAAGCATAAAATCATCATTTGTAACATTATAGGCATTTAAATTACTTTTGATAGAGTTCTGAATAACAGTACCTATAGCAATTGAAATTGTGAAATTTATACCTAATAAATTTACTGCTTTACTAATTGTATCAATCTCGCTTCTAAAACCAAATAAACTAGAATTCGCAACCTTTAAAATAGTAGCTGTCATTAAAGGATCTCTACTAATTATATTTATTAGTGTAACTTCATCTTCATTATTTAGTCTTTTAAATTCTTCTAAATCAGTTATATTATCTGGTAATGGTGGTATAGATTTTATGGTTTTTATTAATTCATTATTCATTTAATTTACTACAATTTGAAATATGTTAAATTATATCAAAAAGAAACTTATAATGATAATAACTTAAAATAATGAGATAAATTAAGGAGATATAAATATTTTTTGATATAATCAACTCAATTAATTAAAGATATTTTAAATAGGATTTATAATGAGAGAATGGTTAGATAATCACAAAAATGATGAAGTAAGAACACAAATGTACTATGCTAAAAAAGGGATTATTACTCCTGATATGGAGTATGTAGCTAAGATTGAAAACTTAGACCCTGAATTAGTAAGAGCTGAGATTGAAAGAGGAAGATTAATTATTCCTGCAAACGTAAATCACAGACATTTAGTACC
>JALRJW010000302.1 GCA_023268955.1 Aliarcobacter sp.
CTTTAAAAAGGAGTTTGAACAGCTTTTAAGAGATTACGTGGGAAGACCTACCCCTCTCTACAAGGCAGAACGATTAAGTGATCAGTACAACACTCAAATCTATCTGAAGAGAGAAGATCTTTGCCATACGGGTGCTCATAAAGTCAATAACACCATTGGGCAAATATTACTCGCCAAAGCTTTGGGGAAAAATCGAATTATCGCTGAGACTGGAGCGGGACAACACGGTGTAGCAACGGCAACTGTTTGTGCACTTATGGGTATTGAATGTGTGGTTTACATGGGAGAAATTGACATTGCACGCCAAGCTCCAAATGTAGCTCGTATGAAAATGCTAGGTGCAACTGTTAGAGCGGCAACATCAGGAAGTAAGACGCTAAAAGATGCAACTAACGAAGCCATACGCGATTGGATCAACAACCCTGTTGATACCCATTACATTATTGGTTCGGTAGTGGGTCCTCACCCCTATCCCAATATGGTGGCTCGTTTTCAATCAGTAATTTCAGAAGAGGTGAAATGGCAACTAAACGAGCTTCACGGTAGAGACTATCCAGATCATGTAGTTGCTTGTGTGGGAGGCGGAAGCAATGCTGCCGGCATTTACTATCACTATCTAGACGATCCAAGAGTCAATATCATCGCAGTTGAAGCAGCAGGAAAAGGAGTTTCTTCAGGACATAGCGCAGCAACCTCAGCGCTAGGGAAAGTAGGAATCATTCACGGCAGTAAAACCTTACTAATGCAAACCGATGATGGCCAAATCACCGAACCTTATTCAATTTCTGCTGGCCTTGACTATCCAGGGGTTGGACCCATGCACGCACACCTTTTCAAATCTGGAAGAGGGCAGTTTATTTCAATTACCGATGATCATGCCATGAGTGCGGGACGTAAGCTTTCAGAATTAGAAGGTATTATTCCTGCGATAGAAACAGCACACGCCTTTGCCATTTTTGATGAACTCAATTTCAAAAAGGATGAAATCGTCGTTGTTAATCTATCGGGTCGAGGCGACAAAGATCTTCAAACCTATATTGACTATTTCAACTTATGAAATAAAAGAAGCTAAACCAGCTCCTAAAAACCTTAGTGGTCCTATTAGATGGATAAAAGATAATCTTTTAGCTACACCACTTGATATTGCTTTAACAATTTTTGGTTTAATAGTTTTATACTTTATTATTCCACCATTTATTCAATGGGCAATAATAGATGCAAACTTTTCAGGAACAACTAGAGAAGCTTGTACAGATGGCGGAGCTTGTTGGGTATTCGTAAAAGAAAAAATCACACTGTTTATTTATGGATTTTATCCTGAAAGTGAATATTGGAGAATAAACTTATCATTTGTTTTATTTTTTGTATTTGGTGGTTTGTTTAAATATTATGGGCAAAACTTCATTACAAAAATAGTTGTTTTTGCGGGTTATCCTATTGTTGTATTTTTATTAGTAAGTGGTGGTTTCTTTGGATTAGAGACGGTTCCAACTGATAAATGGGGTGGACTTACATTAACACTAATTGTTGCAGCTGTAGGTATAGTAGCTGCATTTCCAATTGGTGTGGTTTTAGCTTTTGGTAGACAATCAAAACTGCCTATAATAAGAAACTTAAGTATCATTTACATTGAGTTTATTAGAGGTGTGCCTTTAATTACACTATTGTTTATGGCATCTGTTATTTTACCTCTATTCTTCCCTGAAGGTATGACATTTGATAAACTACTTAGAGCTTTAATTGGGATTACAATGTTTCAAGCAGCATATATTGCTGAAGTTATTAGAGGTGGATTGCAAGCCATTCCAAAGGGTCAATATGAAGCAGCTGATTCATTAGGTTTATCATATTGGCAAAAAATGATATTGGTAATTCTACCTCAAGCACTTAAAGTGTCAATTCCAAATTTAGTTGGTGCTTCAATTGCACTGTTTAAAGATACAACTTTAGTATTAATTATTGGATTATTTGACCTTTTAGCAATGGTTCATTTAACAGGTTCAGATGCTGCATGGTTAGGTTATGAAACAGAAGGATATGTGTTTGTTACATTTATATTCTGGATATTTTGTTTTTCATTATCTAAATACAGCAATATTTTAGAACAAAGATTCAACACAGATAGAAGATAGGAAGTTTTTATGGCAAAGTCAGAAGAAAATATAATTGAAATTAAAAATTTAAATAAATGGTATGGTGATTTTCACGTACTAAAAGATATTAATTTAAATATCAAAAAAGGTGAGATTTTAGTAATTTGTGGACCATCAGGAAGTGGTAAATCAACTGTAACTAGATGTATGAATTATCTTGAAACTTTTCAACAAGGAAGTATTAACGTAAATGGTACAGAATTAATTGATGATGTTAAAAAAATCAAGCAAGTTAGAAGTGAAGTTGCTATGGTGTTCCAACATTTTGAGTTGTTTCCACATTTAAGTATCCTTGATAACTTAATTTTAGCACCAACTCACGTTCACCATCAACCAAAAAAACAGGCTATTGAAACAGCCATGAAATATTTAGAAAGAGTAAATATTGCAGATCAAGCTGATAAATATCCAAATCAACTTTCAGGTGGTCAAAAACAAAGGGTTGCCATTGCAAGAGCATTATGTGCTAATCCTAAAATCATGCTTTTTGATGAGCCAACATCTGCACTAGACCCTGAAATGATTTCAGAAGTACTTGATGTAATGATTGAGTTAGCAGGTGAAGATAAAACAATGGTTTGTGTAACTCACGAAATGGGATTTGCTAAAAAAGTTGCAGATAGAGTTATCTTTATGGCAGATGGTCAAATCATTGAAGAAAACACTCCTGATGAGTTTTTCAACAATCCACAAAGTGACAGGTTAAAACAGTTCTTAGAACAAAT
>JALRJW010000354.1 GCA_023268955.1 Aliarcobacter sp.
GTCACGTTAACGAGTATCTCAAACGTATGGGCGCGATATATGTTAAGCAGCTTCCCGACGCATTCGCTACAAAAAGTAGTGTGTTTGAGCATACAGTCTTTGTGCCTAGTTCTAGGCTGCCCGTAGATATCCAAAGTAAAAGTTATCAGCGAAGCGTTCAGTCTGGACCCAGCGGAAAAGTTTTGGCGACGCTGAATAAAGTCTCGGGTAGCCCAATGTTGGAGGTGCTAGTTTTTTAGAAGATTCACCTTTTATAGGTTCTTTAGTCGCAACTTTGGCTATTTTTTTACCTGGGTTTTTATTAATCATTACTTTCAAAGATAGTTTTCAATACTATTCAAAAAACAGAAATTTTGCAAGATTTTTACAAGCTGTAAATGCAAGTGTGGTTGGTATATTATTTTCTGTATTTTTAATGGTTGTTTTACCCAATGGAATTGCCAATGTATTTGATTTTATTTTTGCTTCATTTATGTTTTTTATGATGAGAAAATATAAAATATCAATTTTATGGTTAATTTTAATTTTTATAATTTATGGAATTTTAGGAAGTTTATATGTTTGATTGGTGGGAAAATATCGTTTCATTTTTGATTTTTAATCAAATGGGTTTAGAGCAAAAAAGTCATTTTGCACAAGCCCTGCATTTTTTTATTTATGACACTATAAAAATATTTATTTTACTTGTAACTATTATTTATCTTGTAACTTTGCTAAGAAGTTATTTTCCTGTTGAAAAAGCTAAGGATTATATTGCTGGTAAAAATAGAGTGGTAGGACATGTCTTAGCGGCCATTTTTGGGGTATTGACTCCATTTTGTTCTTGTAGTGCTATTCCTTTATTTTTAGGGTTTTTACAAGCTAGAATTCCTTTAGGGGTTACTTTTTCATATCTAATTTCAGCACCTTTAAGTGATGCTGTTGTTATTGCTTTATTATTATCTTTATTTGGTTGGAAAATTGCAGTTTTATATGTTGGAATAGGGCTTTTAATAGCTATTATTGCTGGACTTATTATTGGAAGTATGAACTTAGAAAAAGAGGTTTTAATTGAAGTAAAACCAATGAATTTTGATTATGAAGATGAAAAAATAAGTTTTAATCAAAGAGCAAAAGAGTCTTGGACAAATAGTATGGATATATTTAAAAAAATATATTTATATGTAATAATTGGTATAGCAATAGGTGCATTTATTCATGGATATATTCCAACAGAATTTATAAGTAAATATGCAGGTGGC
Organism: Aliarcobacter sp.; assembly: GCA_023268955.1. Taxonomy (GTDB): domain Bacteria; phylum Campylobacterota; class Campylobacteria; order Campylobacterales; family Arcobacteraceae; genus JALRJW01. The sequence goes on from JALRJW010000354.1 coordinate 1,242, forward strand.
GATGCTTGGTATGCTCCAATAGTTGCAGTAATCTTAGGAATTCCAATGTACTCAAATGCTGCAGGAATTTTGCCTTTAATTGAAGTTCTAACGCAAAAAGGTGTTTTAATAGGAACTGCACTATCTTTTATGATGGCTGTAGTTGCTTTAAGTTTACCAGAAGCAATGATTTTAAAAAGAGTTTTATCTGTAAAATTAATATCTATATTTTTTGGTATAGTTGGATTTGGTATACTTTTAGTTGGGTATTTATTTAATATAATTTTGTAAAAGGAAAATAAAAATGAAAATAGAAATTTTAGGCACAGGGTGTGCTAAATGTCAAGCATTAGAAGAAAACACAAAACAAGCATTAGCTGAACTTGGTGGTTTTCATCAAGTAGAAAAAGTAGATGATTTAGTAAAAATTATGGAGTATGGAGTTATGAATACACCAGGTTTAGTAGTAGATGGTGAAGTTAAATCTACTGGAAAATTGTTAAATAAGCAAGAGATTTTAGAGTTTCTAAAATAATAAAATTTTATATAAAACAGCACTAATCAAGACCAAACTAAAGTTTAGATAAAATCGCGCAATTTCATATGAGGAAGGTAAATGTACTCCAATTATAAAAAAGAGTGGTTTTCAAATATTAGAGCAGATGTTTTATCAGGACTTGTAGTTGCGTTAGCACTAATCCCTGAAGCGATTGCATTTTCAATTATTGCAGGAGTTGACCCAAAAGTTGGTCTTTATGCTTCATTTTCTATTGCTGTTATTTTAGCATTTGTTGGTGGACGACCAGCGATGATTAGTGCTGCAACTGGTGCTATGGCACTTGTTATGGTTACTTTAGTAAAAGATTATGGTCTTCAATACTTACTTGCAGCTACTATTTTAACAGGTATTATTCAAGTTATTTTATCTTATATAGGCATTCATAGACTAATGAGTTTTGTTGCTCGAGCTGTTGTAGTTGGATTTGTAAATGCTTTAGCAATACTTATTTTTATGGCTCAATTACCAGAACTTACAAATGTAACTTGGCATGTTTATGCACTAACTGCGGTTGGTCTTGGTATTATTTATCTTTTCCCTTATGTACCTAAAATTGGTAAGATTTTACCATCTCCACTTGTTACGATTATTGTTTTAACTATTTTTGTTTATATTACTGGAATTGATGTTAGAAATGTTGGAGATATGGGACAATTACCTGATACTTTACCAATATTTTTATGGCCTGAAGTTCCTTTAAATTTTGAGACATTATCTATTATTTTTCCTTATTCTTTAGCTTTAGCTGTTGTTGGTTTACTAGAGTCTTTTATGACTACAACTATTATTGATGAATTAACTGATACAAAAGGTGATAAGAAAAAAGAAGCAAGAGGTCAGGGTATTGCAAATATGGCTACTGGTTGTATTGGTGGTATGGCTGGTTGTGCTATGATTGGTCAATCTATTATCAATGTAAAATCAGGTGGTAGAGGAAGATTATCTACATTTATTGCTGGTTTCTTTTTACTTATTATGGTTGTATTTTTAAGTGATATTATCTCAGTTATTCCTATGGCTGCTTTGGTTGCAGTTATGATTATGGTTTCAATTGGAACATTTGATTGGGGTTCAATTAAAGGACTTAAAACCCTGCCATTATCTACAAATATAGTTATGCTTTCAACAGTTGCAGTTACAGTATATACCCACAACTTAGCTCTTGGAGTAATAACTGGAGTATTATTTGCAGCGCTGTTTTTTGCAAACAAAATTTCTCACTTTATGTATTGTAATATTTCATTTGATGAAAAAACAAATACAAAAAAATATGAATTTGTTGGTCAAGTTTTCTTTAATAGTGCAGATAAATTTTATGAAACTTTTGATTTTAAAGAAGTAGTTCAAAACATCACTATTGATGTTTCAAAAGCACATTTCTGGGATATTTCAGCTGTTTATTCTTTAGATAAGGCAGTTATTAAATTTAGACGTGAAGGTGCAAATGTTGAAGTTATTGGACAAAATGAGGCAACAAAGACTATAATAGATAGATTTGGAATTCATGATAAACCTGAAGAAATAGACAAGGTTATGGGAGGTCACTAGTATGGAATTTGTATATTGTTGCGTTGATAGTGAAAACTATTGTGAGGATTCTTGTGATTATGCTGTAATGATTGCAAATAATATGAATTTGCCTCTAAAATTTTTAAATGTTGTTGAACATTCTCAAACTACAAAAAACGTTGATTTATCTGGAAATATAGGACTTGGTAGTAAAGAAAATGTTTTAGAAACTTTAGCAAATCAAGAGCATGAAGAAAGTAAATGTTCAATTGAATTTGGTAAAAAAATATTAGAAAAACTTGAAAATAGAGCAAAAGAAAATTGTAAAAATAGTGTTGAAACTCTTCAAATTCATGGAGAAATTGTTGAAACAATTTTTAATCATCAGCATGAAATGGCATTGTTGGTGATAGGTTTGAAATCAAATTTAGACCATGTTATTGGTAAAAATGTAAAAGATATAATTAGAGCAATTCATAAACCTGTATTACTTGTTAATAGCAAATTTGAAAGACCAACAAAACTTATGATAGCTTACAATGGTTCAAATGAATCAAGAAAACTAATTGAAAGCACATCTCAAAGACAGATTTTCAAAGGTGTTAAAAGAGAGATTGTAAATTTAAATAAATATGAAGCAAATTCATATGATGTTTTGAGTGAAGCAAAAATGCTTTTTGAAAATGAGGGCATTGAAGTTACTACTAAACATTTAAGTGGTGAAGATGAAGATACTTTACTTGCTTATTTCAATGAAACAAATAGTGATATTTTAGGAATGGGTGCATTTGGGCATTCAAAATTTAAAGAACTTTTCTTTGGAAGTTTTACAGCTAAAATATTGACTAAAATGAATAAACCTATTTTACTTTTTAGATAAAAATTTATTTATATCTTCAATAGTATCAATATCAACTGATAACTCTTTTTTTAGTTTGATATTGATGCTTTTATTTTCATTTATAATCTTTTTTGCACCCATATCTTTATTTAATTTTATTAGTTCATTATAATATTTTTTTGGAAAAATAGCTGGAACGGTTGCATTTTTTGAGTTTTCATAAATAGTTGAAATTATAGTTTTATTATCAATATGTTTTTTTAAAGAGTTAAGATGTTCTGTGCTAATAAATTGCTG
>JALRJW010000359.1 GCA_023268955.1 Aliarcobacter sp.
GTATGCTTTGTGGTTAGCCTTTCACCGGCGTAGTATCCGTGAGCAAATATTGTTGCTGGTCGCTGGTTTTAGCTTACTTTTATTAGCAGGCTTTTATGGTATTTGGCAGCCACAACAGCAAGCTTATCAGCAGGCACAGCAACGCCTCGCTACTGCTCAAGAGAACTACCAATTATTGATTAGCAAGCGTCATTTGTTGGCTGGAAACACCCAGTCGAGCGGTTGGCAAAGCGTAGATCGAGAAGCAAACGAACTACGCAACATCGTTAGTCGTACCAGTCGTCAGGTAGGTCTAGCGGCGGAACGTATTAGTGTCGAAGGGGATAGCCGATTACAACTGTGGGCCAATAATGTGCCGTTTACTACCGTTGCGAAATGGCTGGAATTATTGGCTCAAGAGCGAGTGGGTATTTACTCACTGCAAATTGAGAGAGTTGCGGATGCGCAGGTGTCCCTACGCATCACCTTGGATTAGATCTGTTTAATCAATTTCCAGCAAGCGAGTTGGAGTAAGAATGGTGCTTAATGGCACATCCCAGCTTGCTACCGGTAGTTGGTCTACTTCTTGGCAATCATGGGCCAAACCGATTAAACGGGTTTTGTCCCGCTCAATATGCTCGAAAGTGCGGTCATAGAAACCGCCCCCCATGCCCATACGGCCACCGTTTACATCAAAGCCTACCAACGGGAGTAGCACCCAATCCATATGGGCGCCCGTTAACGGGGCGGTATCGACAGGTTCAGGAATAGCAAAGCGATTGGCTTTCCATTCACAGTTGGGTGTGTAGCGGCCAAACAACAGGGCTTGACCGTCCAATATGGGTAGATAAAGGCTGATATTTTAATGGATAAATAAAATGGAAAATATTTATATTATAGGTGATGTTCATGGATGTTATGAAACACTTTTAGCCTTGATTGAACAGTTTCCAAACAAACAAAATTCTAAAATATGTTTTGTGGGTGATTTAGTTGATAGGGGTACTAATTCTAAAGATGTAATAGAGTTTGTTAGAAGCAATAACTATGATTGTATTTTAGGAAATCATGAATATTTAATGATTGAATCTTACCCCTTTATAAATGTGGATACTCAAAATGAATTATTGCAAAGATGGATACATAAAGGTGGAGCTTTATCGACTATTCACAACTATAAAGATAAAGATGAAATGTTTGAAGATGTTGAATATCTAAAAACTCTGCCTTTGTATATTGAATACAAAAATCACAAAACTGAAGATAGAAGATATTTGGTTGTATCTCATTCAGCTGTTGGCAAAGCATGGGAACTTAGAAATTCAACAAATGAAGAAGATAAAAAAACATTTGAAACTCAGCTTTTATGGAGTAGATATAAACATTGTGATAATAGTGAAATATTTAATGTTTATGGACATACTATACAAGATGAAGTTTATATAAATGAGTATAATGCTAATATAGATTTAGGTTGCTATAAAAAAGAAATACAAAACCCAAGATTATGTGCTTTAGAATTTCCTAGTATGAAAATATATACCCAAGAAAATATTGAAAAGTAGCATTAAATCAAAAATAAACTACAATAAGAAAAAAATTTAGGACTGAGTACTTGAAAATTGCCATTATTGGAGCGGGCGCAGCTGGAATTATTGCTGCAATTACAGCTAAAAGAATTAATCAAAAAATCCAAATCGACTTATATGATGCAAACAAAGGTATAGGTAAAAAGATTCTTGCTAGTGGAAATGGTAGATGCAATATTTCAAATTCAGATATCACAAATGAAAATTATATTGGTGAAAATCCTGATTTTGTAAGTTATGCTTTAAAGCAATTTAATTTTAATGACTTTGAAAAATTCTGCAAGAGCATAGGATTGCTTTTGGATATAAAAGAGACTAACAAAGTTTATCCCTTATCAAATGAAGCAAAATCGGTTGTGAATTTACTTGAAGAAACTTTAATAAGTCTTGATGTAAATATTATATATGAAACAAGAATTATTGATATTAAAAAAGATAATGATAAATTTGAGCTAATATCAGTGAGTAATGAAGAAAAAAAGAGTTTCAAAGATTATGACAAAGTTCTTATTTCAAGTGGACTAGCTGCTGCTCCTCAATTAAACGCTACTGAAGATGGAATGAATATAGCTGTAAGCAAGTTTGGTCATAGTTCAAATATCACTTATCCATCATTAGTTGGTCTTCAAACAGATTTTGAATTAAGCACAAAAGTTCAAGGTGTGAAAAAAGAAGCACTTGTAGCTTTATATGTAGATGGTCAAAAAGAAAAAGAGATTTTTGGAGATTTGCTTTTTACAAAGTATGGATTGTCTGGTTTTTCAATTTTAGATATTTCACAATTTGCAGTTTTACCTTTAGAATATTATCAAGATGTTCAATTAAGTATAAATCTATTTCCTAATAAAAATAGAAATGAAGTTTTAGGAATGATTGAAAGTCTATTTAAAAGTTTGCCAAATCAAAGTGCTGTTTTACTTTTAACGGGAATTGTTTCAAATAAATTAGCTCCAATTATTTTTGAAATAAATAAAATAGATAAAGAGAGTCTTGCAAAAGATATAAATGCAAAACAAATAAGAGCCATAGTAAATACTCTTACAAATTGGCGATTTAAAGTAACAGGAACCCAAGGATTTCAACACGCAGAAGCAAGTGGCGGAGGAATTAGAACCGATGAGGTTGATAAACCAGCTAGGAACAGTTTCAACAGTTGATGCGTTCTGTTTCAACACTAGGTTGTTACCTGCGATATCATCTAGGCGTATCTCTTGATAAAAG
>JALRJW010000375.1 GCA_023268955.1 Aliarcobacter sp.
AGGAACATACATAAAAGTTTGGAATTCAAAAGAAGATAACGTTGTGATGATGGATGTTATCGAGAAAATGGATAATGTAAGTTTTGATGAACTTTACAACGAATTAGATAAAATCTACAAAACTTTATAATATTAGTAAAATAAAGAGAATATTCTCTTTATTTTAATGTCTTCCACCTTTAGAACCTTTATACATGTTACCACCACCTGTTCCATCTCTTAGTCTTTTCATTTCACCTTTACCATTAGTGTTTTCACTATTTTTTCCAAAATTCATAGCTGCTCTTTCTTCTGGAGTTAAAGCTTGAACTTTTGATTTCATGGCATCTTGAAATGCTGTTTTATCTTCAGGTAAAACAGTTCCTTTTTGAGTTAATAATTCTTCAAGTGACATTGATGTGTAATCAGCTGCGAATAAGCTTAGTGTAAATAGAGGTAAAATAATTAGTTTTTTCATAGTTAATCCTTAGATAATTTTAAAAAATAATATCTAAGGAGTGTTAAATGATTGTTAAGTAGCTTATTAGATTTTAACTATATTCATCTTTGTAGTGAACATAATGACCTGCATGTTTTATGAGTTTTTCTTCATCTTCAGGTGTAAGTTGTTTAACTACTTTTGCAGGACTTCCCATAATTAAAGAGTTTGGTGGAAACACTTTTCCAGCAGTTACTAATGAATTTGCACCAACAATACTTCCTTTTCCAATAACAGCATTATCTAAAATTGTAGCACTCATACCAATTAAGCAGTTATCTTCAACTGTGCAACCATGAAGCATTACTTTATGTCCAATTGTTACGTTATCACCTAATATTGTTTGAGAATCTACGTCTGTATGGATACATGATAAATCTTGAACATTTGTATTTTTACCAATTACAACTTTGTTTACGTCACTTCTTATAACGCAATTAAACCAAACTGAAGAGTTTTCTCCAATAGTTACATTTCCAATAACATCAGCACTTGGTGCAATCCAAGCTGTTTTGTCGATATCTGGATAAAATTCTTTAAACTTCATAATCATAAGATTTTCCTAATTTTGATTTTTAAATTTATGGAAATATTATAGCTTTTGAAAATAAAAAGAAAATGATATTTTAAGGATTTTAGTGAGATTTTTTAGAGTAAAACTAAAAGTAGGGTAGAACCCCACTTTTAAATTATAATTATTTTTTTCTACCAGCGATGATAAATCTTAATGCATTAAGTCTAATAAATCCTTCTGCATCTTTTTGGTTGTATACTTCATCTTCTTCAAATGTTGAATAAGCATCATCATATAAAGATTTAGAAGATTCTCTTCCTACAACAGTAACATTACCTTTGTAAAGTTTAACTTTTACTGTTCCTTCAACATTTGTTTGAGTTGCATCAATAGCAGCTTGAAGCATTTCTCTTTCAGGAGAGAACCAGTATCCTTGATAGATTAACTTAGCATATCTTGGCATTAATTCATCTTTTAAATGAGCAGCTTCTCTATCTAAACAAATAGACTCAATAGCTCTGTGAGCTTTTAACATGATAGTTCCACCTGGAGTTTCATAACAACCTCTAGCTTTCATACCTACATATCTGTTTTCTACAATATCAACTCTACCGATACCATGTTTGTTACCATATTCATTTAATTTTTCAAGTAAAGTTGCAGGAGACATTTCAACACCATTTAAAGCAACAGGGTCACCATTTTTGTATGTTAAAGTTAAGTATTCAACTTCATCTGGAGCTTTTTCAGGTGCAGTTGTCCATAACCACATTGATTCTTCAGGCTCATTATTTGGATTTTCTAAATGCAATCCTTCATAAGAAATATGTAAAAGGTTTGCATCCATAGAATATGGACTTACAGCTGGGTTACCATCAGCATCAATATGTTTTTGAGAAATTTCAATATTATGTTCTCTAGCATAAGCTAATAGTTTTTCTCTAGAATTTAAATCCCATTCTCTCCAAGGAGCGATAACTTTAATATCAGGTCTTAAAGCTAATGCACCAATTTCAAATCTAACTTGGTCATTACCTTTTCCAGTAGCTCCGTGAGCAACAGCATCAGCACCTTTTTCATTTGCAATATCAATTAATTTTTTAGCAATTAAAGGTCTTGCAATTGAAGTACCTAATAAGTACTCACCCTCATAAATCGCATTTGCTCTAAACATTGGGAATACGTAATCTTTAACGAATTCTTCTTTAATATCTAAGATAAATACGTTTTCAGGTTTGATACCACAAGCAATTGCTTTTTTTCTAGCTGGTTCAACTTCTTCACCTTGACCAAGGTCTGCTGTAAATGTAATTACTTCAGCGTTATATTCATCTTGAAGCCATTTTAAAATAATAGAAGTATCTAACCCACCACTGTATGCCAATACAACTTTTTTAATATCTCTTTTAGCCATTAAGTTATCCTATTTGTAGAAAGTTTAATTTTAGGGATTCTATCTAAAATTAACTATATTTATTTTTAACTGTATTGTAATAGCTCTTTTAGCAACTTTTAAATATAATCTCAACCATGAGATGTGATAAATTTTTAAACGCAGTTAATATAACAAAAAGAAGAGCTGTTGCTGAAGATATGCTTGAGCATAAAGTTGTTTTTATAAATGGTCAAGCTGTTAAAAAAGCAAAAGAAGTAAAAGTTGGAGATATTATTGAAATAAGATATCTTGAAAAAACTGATAAATTTAAAGTTCTTCAAATACCAGCTACAAAATCAACACCAAAATCTAAAATGCACGAATACGTTGAAATGTTAGGAGAATAGATGTTTAATAAAGCTAAATTAAAATTTGATGATATTTTTGAGAATAGACTAAGTGAAAGTGAAGTTAAAGAGTATTTAGAAACACTTTACAAAAGAGGGGAAACTGCTTCTGAAATAGCTGCTGCTGCTAGTGCTATGAGAGAACATTTAATTCCCCTTCCTGTACATTACGATTTAAAAGAAGAGTTAATTGATAATTGTGGAACAGGTGGAGACAAATCTAATAGCTTTAATGTTTCAACAACTGTTTCAATTGTAATGGCAGCTTGTGGATGCAAAGTAGCTAAACATGGAAATAGAAGTATTACAAGTAAAAGTGGAAGTGCTGATATGCTTGAAGTATTAGGTATAAATTTAAATTTATCAATTGAAAATAGCGTTAAACTTTTAGAAAAAACAGGTTTTACTTTTATGTTCGCTCAAAATCATCATCCGGCTATGAAATATATAATGCCTATTAGAAAATCAATTGACCATAGAACTATTTTCAATATTTTAGGGCCCTTATCTAATCCTGCGACTGTTTCAAAGCAATTGATTGGTGTATTTTCAAAAGAATACATTAATAAGATAATTGAAGCTTTAAAATTATTAGGTGCAAAAAGAGCTATGGTAGTTAGTTCTGAAGATGGAATGGATGAAATTTCAATTAGTGATATAACTTACGCAGCTACATTAATAAATGGAGAGATAAAGCAGTTTGAAATAAATCCAGTTGAACTTGGTTTAGGAATTTATCAAAAAGAGGATATCGTTGGTGGAGATGCTAAATTTATTTTTTTTAAATTTTTTTATAGCTTTTTTTATATCATCAATTTTTCTTAAAGGTGCAGTAATATCAAGATCAACACATATTTTAAAAGATTTGTTAAAGTATTTTTCTGACTCAAGTAAAGCAT